>JAGZCC010000102.1 GCA_018369555.1 Thomasclavelia spiroformis | reverse complement strand
CAAAACCGTCATCAACTACGGATAAATAAAGTTGATAGAGAGGAGAAGGTATAGTGTGTAATGACCAATTAAATGAGTCAATTACAATATACCAGGATAAAAAGTGGGAGCATTAGAGGTAGTAGAAACTATAATGAAGAATAGAAAGCCATACGAAAAAGTAGTGTATTTATTAAAAACATATAAAGATTTAAAACTAGGAAAAGAAATTAATGATAGTAACAGAAATGTTATTGAATTAATAGATAAGGTTTTAGAACTAATTAAAGATGATAAAGACATAGATATTATTAAACGTCTTTATGTAGATGGGTATACATATGATGAAACAGCAGAAATAATTGGGATGGATAAAAGAACGCTATATAGACAACGTAGAAGGCTGATAAAAAGAATAGCTATTATAATATACGGTGACAGAGCTTTATAAAAAAGCTCTTTTTTTATTGTGTAAAAAGCTGTCAAAAAAGTGTCAAAAATCTGTCAAAAACGTGTCAAAAAAACGCCCATGAAAAGCAGTCAAATAAATACTATGATTTTAGTATAACAAAACTTAAAAAAAGGAGGCGAATGAATGAAAAATGTTATAAAGGAGTTTATCAAGCCTGAATTGATTGTATTAATACCTGTTATTTATGTAATAGGTTTTGGTTTGAAGAAAACAAGCAAAATTAAAAATGAGTTTATCCCTGTAAGCTTGGGGGCTGCTGGAATTTTGTTATCGGTTCTCTATGTTATAGGAACTAGCGATTTAAGCGGCTATAAGCAAATTTCAATTGCTTTATTTACAGCTATTACACAAGGTATTTTAGTTTCTGGATGTTCTGTTTATGTAAATCAATTGATTAAACAGAGAGGAAACAAAGAAGGTAGTTAGAAGTGATTGAATTTATTTTAAAATATTGGATTGAATTTTTATTTGGACTGCTGATAACGGGAATGTCGTTAATCCTTAAAACGTTACTAAAGAGTGCTAAAGAAAATAAAGCATTAAAAGATGGGATGAAAGGATTACTTCATAACGATATTATATATCGCTGCAAAAAACATCTAATCATAGGGTTTGTAACATTAGATGATTTAGAAGAACTTGAATATTTATATAAACCTTATAGAGAATTAGGTGGCAACGGTACAGCTGAAAAAATGATGAATAGAGTTTATCAGCTGTCAATAAAAAATGAAGAGTAAAGGAGTGAAATTATATGACAAAAGTATTTTTAGGAGTAGGACATGGCGGGAATGATAGCGGAGCAATCGCTAATGGACAGAGAGAAAAAGATATGACTTTAAAAATTGCTAATGCTTGTCGTGAGTACTTAGAAGATAACGGAATAAGTGTTAGGATGTCGCGTTATCAAGATGAAAATGACAGCGTAACAGAGGAGGTAAAAGAATGTAACGCTTATGATCCAGCTTTAGCTGTTGATATTCATATCAATGCAGGTGGTGGAGATGGTTTTGAAATCTATCATACTGTTAATGGCGGAACAGGGAAAACACTAGCGCAAAATATCGAAGCGCAAGTAAAAGCGCTTGGGCAAAATTCAAGAGGAGTTAAAATTAGGAAAAATTCTAATGGTAAAGATTATTATGTGTTTATTAGAACTACGAAATGCCCAGCAGTTATTGCAGAATTAGGATTTATTGACAATTTAACAGATCTACAAGCATTTGATGAAGATCGCGAATTAAAAGCATTTGGTGGAGCGTATGCAAGAGGAATTTTAAAAACATTAGGGTGGACAACAGGAACAGAACCAGCGCCAAGCGAAGGAGTAAAACCTAATAGTGGGTACAACGGTAACAGCATTGTAGATTATTTAAAATCTATCGGTAAAGATAGCTCATTTAATGCTAGAAAACAGTACGCGCAACAATATGGGATTGCTAATTATTCTGGTACTGCGGAACAAAACACAGCTTTATTAAACGCTATGCGCGGATCAGTTACACCAGCACCGGCTCCAGCTAATAATTATTATCCAGCGTTTAATAGCGGTTCTATTGTAGACGGGCTTAAATCTATCGGTGTAGATAGTAGCTATACACATAGAAAACAGATTGCTAACGCTAATGGAATTACTAATTATTCTGGTACTGCTTCACAAAATGAGCAGTTATGCGTTTTAGCTAGACAAGGCAAATTAATTAAAGCGTAGTGGTAAAATGGGCAGAAAAAACAAATATGATGATGTCATATTGCCGCGTATAGAAGAAGTAAAAAAACTTCTAGCAAAAGGAACAAGTGAAAAAGAGATAGCTAGTTATCTAGGTATCTCTTATACAACTTGGCGCGATCATAAAAGAAACAATCCGGCGTTCTCTGCACTAATTAAGGCTTCAAGAGGTAAGGCGATAGAGGATTTAGAACAGGCAATGTTTAAAAGTGCTCTAGGCTTTACGCACAAAATAAAAAAAGCTATGAAGCTAAAAAATGTAGAGTATGAAAATGGTAAAAGATTAAGAGAAACAGAACGGATTGAATTTTATGAAGAAGAAGTATATATAGCTCCTTCTGTTGCCTGTGCACAGTTCTTACTAAAGAATTGGGCAAAGGACAGGTACAGCAATAATCCGGCAGAGCTGGAAGTTAAAAAGAAAGAATTTGAACTAAACAAAACAATTAAAGAAGAAAATATGTTTTAAATTTTTTAATGGAAGGTGGTTTCGTTGGAGGTATATGGAATAGATAAAAATTTTAATAAGCATCCTATTTTTAAAATGATTTATCCGGTTAACTCTATTTATACGAGTGTTGACAGTGCAAATCCAAAGGAATTATTTGGCGGTAATTGGGAGTTGGTTGAAAAAAATCATCCAACTTATACGATTGTTGCATCTGAGGTAAAAGAGGGATTGGGTACTACTTATATAGATCTTATAAGCTGGTCGCAAATCGTCATGGCATTTCAAAACGAGTATAATATTGAGCCTACAATGCAAGATCTTGATGAAAACGGAAATAACAACACTGTGTTCGTTGATGTGAGTAATGGACATGTAGAAGCTGCATACATAAAAATGTTTAATATATCATGGGCACACAGAAATAATAACGAAAGAGTTGTTGTTGTTGAATTGAATCAAAATGCGGATGTCGGTCAAAGAGTTCGAATAAATTACAAAATGTCATTTGTGGATAAAACAGTAACTTATTATAAGTGGAAAAGAGTATCGTAAATGTTTACATTAAATAATTTCTATAAGTCGAAGCAGTGGGAAAAGCTGCTGCAGGTAATCAAAGGCGAAAGGTTAAAGGATGATGGATTTATCTATTGTGAGCACTGCGGTGAGCCGATTGTCAAGGCTTATGATTGTATAGGGCATCACATCATAGAGCTAACAGAAGATAATGTAAATGATTATGAAATATCTTTAAACCAAGCGAATGTTATGTTAGTACATCATAAATGTCATAACGAAATACACAAGCGATTCGGCTTTGAAGGCATGAAGCAAGTGTATATCGTATATGGCGCACCATGTTCCGGCAAATATGATTATGTTAAGTCTATAGCTTCATCTAGTGATTTAGTTGTGGATATAGATAGTATTCATGAAATGATAAGTATAAACAGAAGATACACCAATACAGCTGCACACAAGAGCGCTGTATTTGAGATAAGAGATAAGTTATTAGAAGTCGTTAAGTATCGCAGCGGCAAATGGTCTAATGCTTATGTGATAGGCGGATATCCTTTAAAAATGGATAGAGAGCGACTAGAACAGCGTTTAAATGCTTCTAGTATCTTTGTTGAAGCAACTAAAGAAGAGTGTTTAAGTAATGCTAGAGAGCGTTTTAATGATACAGAAACATTAAATAAATTTAATGGATATATAGAGGAATGGTTTGAACGGTATCAGGCATAACCCGCCCCTATCAGTTGTAAAAAACAGCCTAAAGGGGACTGCAAGGGGAAGGACTGATCCACCGCGAGGCATTTTTTGAGATTTTTTAAAAATTTAAAATGAAAGTTTGAAAATATTTAGAGAGATACAGAAAGATTTGAAAAGATAGAGAAAGAAGGTGTTAGTTATAAGCAGAAAAGAACAGTTATTAAATATTTTTGATAATGACGATCTAAAAGCGGTATTAACACCTATTGTTAGTGATGTAGTTTTTCTTGAAGAAAAGCTAGAAGAGTTAAGAAAGCTGCCTTTTATTAGAGTTAGCGAAAAAAATCAGGCTATGCAGAAAGCTACACCGGCTTCTAAGATGTATAAAGAATTTTTACAGCAGTACAACAACTGCATTAAAACTTTAACTTCACTGATTGACGTTAAAGAAGCCGAAGGAGAAGATGCGCTTCTCGAAGGTATAAAAATGCTTAGAGAGCGTTTGGTACTATGTCAAGATTTCGGACTACATAAATGTAAGAAATTTAATTAATTGATACTAATTAAATAATCATGCTCATATTCATTAGGTGATTTATA
>JAGZCC010000101.1 GCA_018369555.1 Thomasclavelia spiroformis | reverse complement strand
CATATACCCCTTTTATATTTTTGATTTAAGCTTATGACATTGTATCATATACTAGCTAGTTCTTCCATTTAACTGGTACAGTTTTTATTCTAGCATCAACTTTAATGTTGTGAAAATTACGAGAATTTTATAAAAAATAAAAGAAAGATTTAAAATGAATAAGTAGTTTTTTGATTATTATGCAGTTTATAAAGAAATTGATAGAAGATTAAAAATAGAAAAAGACCCAGTGAGGGTCGTGAGTAATTACCATTGTTATTAGAATAATTTTTGTAATTGCTGGATAATAGGGTTAATCATTGATTACTATGAATACTTTAATAGCTATAATATTGAATATCTAAAACTTTAAAAGTTGCATTTTTAAATTCATTGATTTTATTATCTTCAACATATTGAAATGTTGTCAATGAAATTGCTTGTCCTGGGTTTAATCTATCTGCGTACACCATATCTGTTTCTAATCTCATACCATTTTTATCAATTGCTTCTATTGTTATGATAAATGTATATTGTTTATTAGAAATATTTCTAACTGAAATGTCAAGGGATGTAGTATCATAGTATCCATTATTTTTAATTGTAAAGTCACCAAACGTAATATCAACATAATTTGTCATAATATCTTCAATATCTTTAGTATTATCTTTTAAGAAATATTCAATTTTTTTTTCTAAAATATCCTCACTATTTTCCTGATCAATATTTGTAGATTGAGTATTAGGGCTAATATTGTCTGTAACCTCTTCGACAAATATAAACATTAGAATTAAAGTTAAGATAATAATTATTAATCTTGTAATAAATCCAATCAGTGCACCTTTTCCGGCTGATTTTGCACGTAGAGGTCTTTTACTATTATAAATAAGATATAAGATTATCCCAGCGAGGGGAATAAAAAATCCTAAAATTGCAAACCCTGTACTTGGAGTATCATCTATATCAGAAAAATTTTTAATAGATGTTTTTGTTCCACAATAAGGGCAATATATGTTTATTTCATCAATTTGTTGTCCACAATTTTTGCAATACATATCTTTCTCCTTTACCATATTTTGAATTTATGCAATGTTTAAATAACGGTTAATTACATACCTATTAATTCTCTCATGTATCTTTTTTTATGTAAATAACTTTTTTGATATTTATGAATTAGCAGCTAAACACCAATAATATCTTTTAATACTAACAAAATTTCTTTTTCATTTATAAGTCTGTTATGTGCAGTTATATTGAATTTTAGTAATGATGGCAATAGCAATTAGTTTTAAATTTAGTTTGATTGAATGTAGTAAAAAATTTCAATTATGCTAATAATAAATGTAAAATTATTATAATTTTTTAAATACACTATAACATACTATTTTAATATCGTTTTTTTCTGTTTTAAAATATGTTAAAAAATGCAACTCACATTATTTATATAACAAGTGGATAATAAAATACTGGACTAACATGTTTTAAAGTAAATAATATAAAATAGATTATTGTTTCATTATTAAAAATATGTATAAAATAGTTTCTATAATATAGCTCCTTTTTCATTAGTCATATATAAGAGGAGTTTTTTGTTTTGATGATATTGTATGTTAATTTTTTATTGAGCTTTTAATTTTTATAATTATTAATGTATAAAAAAGGATAACCTAAACTTAGAGCAATAGAAGAAAGTATTTAATAAAATTTCAATTTTCTTTTAGTTCTTATGAAAATCTAAAATATGTCTTAACTTATCTTTTTTGTATTAAAAAGTATGGTTATATGTAGTAAAATATATTCAGGAGGAAATGTAATATGAAAATTAAATTAATTGTTGCAATGTTGATAAGTTCATTACTTATGAATTCATTTATAGTAGCACCTGTATATGGAGAAAATGATGAACCAGATCAAACATTATTAGAAAATCATGTAGGGGGATTATTAGATTATACGCAAATGTATGGTTTAGAAAAAAATGAAAATGAAGTAATTAGATATCAGCCATATTTACGTTCAAGTGCACCGCAAGAGAATAATTATCTTGCAATAATGGTTGAATTTCCTGATAAAACTGGGACAAGTCTAGATGATGCACAAACCTTAAGCAAGGCAGATGCTGTGATGAATAAAGGTAATCGAAATATGGAAACACCTAATGGAAGTGTACCTATTATTTCATTAAAAGAATATGTTGAAAAATATACATATCATAAAATGACTACTAAAACTACTTTTCTTCCACAGGATAGAAATGGTAAAGTAATATCAGTAAAGTTATCAAAAAATCGTAGTTATTATATGAAAAAATCTGCAAGTAATCCAAATGGCTATACCTTAACTCAGGCTCGTGAAAGAGAAGAAGAATTGATAAATGAAATTTTGTCTAAATCTAAAGAAAGTATAGAAAGAATTTTTAGTGCAAGTGACTTAGATAAAAATAATGATGGTAATGTTGATGCTATTTCTTTTTTTATTGAGGCTGATAAAGTAACTGAGGATAAAGTGGAATGGTCTGATTTATTGTGGTCGCATAAAATTAGTGGAATGAATTTAAATGTTGATTTAGAAGGAAAGAAAATTAATACGTATAATTTAATTAATACGTATGATAGTAACTATCTAGGTGGCGTTTTTTCAATGAATCAAGGAACTTATGGGACTATAATTCACGAATATATGCATGTCTTGGGGTTACCTGATTTATATCGTTATAATAGTAGTGGTGATCCAGTTGGTTTTTATGATATTATGGCTACTACAATAAATTATAATCCTCAGGGAATATTAACATATATGACTAGTGAGTATAATAATTTAGGATGGAATAGTATGTCAGAGATAAAATCGTCTACAAGTGTGACTTTGAATAAGCCACAATATTCTAATCCAAGTGAAAAAAGAGCTGTTAAAATAGTTTCGCCTGTTAGTGATGATGAATTTTTTATTGTGGAATATTATGAAAAGCAAAATAAAGTTTATACATCAGATACAAGTATTAGTGATGGACTTGTTGTATATCGAATTAATTCTAAAGTAAAAAACGGAAATATGAATGGTACTACAGCTGGAAAAAAAGATTATTTATATGTTTTTAGACCAAATGAAACTGGCTGTGGTAAAGGGGAAGGAAATTTAAATCAAGCAGTATTAAGTAAAAATGGACGCAGTAGTATTGGTAAACCGCTTAATACAACTTATAGTTGGAATAATGATACGTTATTTTATAGTAATGGAACAAATAGTGGTATTACTATTAATATCACTAATAGCAGTAGCAATAGTATAACTTTTGATGTTAATGTGCCAATAGTTCAAGGTGATGGAAGTACTACTAAACCATATTTAATTAGTAGTGTTAATGATTTTGATTTAATTAGAAAAAATAGTACTAAAGCATTTAAATTATTAAATGATGTTGATTTAAGTGGGGTAAGTAATTTTCAATCAATTTCTAATTTTAGTGGTGTGTTAGATGGAAATGGCTTCGCTATTAAAAATTTAACACTTAATAATCAATCTAGCTTTATAAATACTCTATCAAATAGAGGAATTGTTAAGAATTTAAATTTTAAAAATATTTCAATTAAAAATACTAATGCTACTCATACTGGGATTTTTGGAACAGTAAATGGTCAACTAGAAAATATTGGAATTAAATCAGGAAAAATATTTAATCAAGTAAATGATAACGGACAATATTTGGGAACTGGAGCATTGGCTGGTTTATTATCTAGTGGAGGAATAATTAAAAATTGTTATAGTAGTGCCAGTGTAACTCAAGGAATAAACGTTGGTGGTTTAATTGGTTTAAATCAAAATGGAACAATTCAAGATTGTTATGTCAATGGTGCGGTAAGTAGTGGTAAAAAAAGTAGTGGTGCTGTAATTGGAACACAATATTTTATAAGTTATGATCGATATAAACAGTCTGAAAATGTATTGTATGATATTAATAAAACTAAACAAAATGAAGCAATCGGAACAGTTTATGGCAGTGATAAATTAATTGATAATAAAACAGGAAGAGAAGGATTTATTGGAGTTGATTTATTAAAAGAGATGACATTAGATTTATCTGGTATAAAAGAAAAGGAACTTGGTTTAACGGTTAAAGCAAATCCAACGACAAGTTTATCAAAAAAAGTAACGATTAAGGATACAAGCATTGCTACTTATAATAGCATTACTAATAAAATTCAAGCACGTAAAAGAGGAAAAACAGAATTAACGGTATCATTACCAGTCGGTAATAATACAATGATACTTTCATCAACGATAAATGTTGTTAATTCAAATATACCAATAACAAGTGTAACCTTAAATAAACAAAATATGACACTAGTAAAAGGAACAAGTGAAACTCTAAAAGCAACAATTAATCCAAGTGATACAACAGACAGTAAAGTATTAACATGGACAACAAGTGACAGTAAAGTAGCAACAGTAGACAGTAATGGAAAAGTAACTGGAGTATCAGAAGGAAAAGCTACAATTACAGTAAGAACAAGTAACGGAAA
>JAGZCC010000013.1 GCA_018369555.1 Thomasclavelia spiroformis | reverse complement strand
ATAATGATAAAAGTGAAGTTGTTATTATAGTTAAAATAGTTATGATTATTTTTATAAATTTTTTCATCTTCTCACCAAAACTATTATTAGCAAATTTATGGTATAATATACACCGTATTAATTTTTTATATAATATAAATGTAATTTTTATTAAAGGAGCAATATGATGGAATTAATTAAGATTAAGTATAAAAGTGTTTTTAAATATGATGATCATCAAGAAGTAATAAAATTTGATACAAATGGATGTTTAAAAAATACTAGTAATGGGAAAATAATAAGTTTTAAAGGGGATAAAGAGATTAAAATTGAGATTATGTCGGATAAAGTTATTTTACATAATGGAAGTAGTGTACTACATTTGAATTTAAATGATGAAATTGTAAATGAGTATCAAACTGACTATGGTGTTGTTTTGTTGAAAACAAAGTTAATTTCTTATCAATGTGAAAATCCGCTTAAATTAAAATATGAATTATATGATGGGAATAATTTAATTAGCAGTGTCTATTTGATGGTTTCGTATTTGCAATTAGAAAATTAATCTAAAGATATTTTTGGTTAATATGGTTTTATAATTATCGATTTTTATTTTAAGTAATTTAAATATAATCAGGAGTGATGAAGATGAAAAAAGGATTAGAGTTTTTATCAAACCGTATAGTTGTGTCAGTTATTTTGATTATTATACAGATAATTGCTATTTTAATATTTGTATACACTTTATTTATTGATTTTATAATTTTAAAGATAATGTTTATGATATTAAGTATCTTGGTTGTTTTATATATTATAAATAAAGATGATGACCCAAGTTATAAAATTATTTGGCTAATTCCAATTTTATCTTTTCCGGTTTTTGGGGGGATTTTGTATCTTGCTTTTGGGAATAAAAAGCCAGCAAAGAAATTACAGATTGCTTTTGATAAACAAAATAAAGCTATTAATCCATATATTTATCCAAATAATGTTCTTGAAGAAGTTGATGATCCTATTATTAAGGGACAAATTAAGTATTTAGTTAATGAAAATTTTCCGGTTTATAATAATAGTGAGATTAAATATTATTCTTTAGGAGAAGAAGCTTATTTGGATTTATTGGAGGAGCTTGCTAAAGCTAAACATTTTATTTTTATGGAATATTTTATTGTTGAAGAGGGTAAGATGTTTGATGCGGTTTTAAATATTTTAAAACAGAAAGTTAAAGCTGGAGTTGAAGTTCGTTTTATGTATGATGACATGGGTTCTTTGACAATGTTACCATTTAAGTATTATCGAAAGTTGGAAAGTTATGGGATTAAATGTATTTCTTTTAATCATTTTGTTCCATTTGTTTCAGCAGTAATGAATACACGTGATCATCGTAAAATCACTGTAATTGATGGTAATATTGGATTTAGCGGTGGATTTAATCTGGCTGATGAATATATTAATGAAAAGGTTAAATATGGTCATTGGAAAGATACTGGGGTAATGATTAAAGGAGAAGCTGTATGGAATTTAACGTTGATGTTTCTATCAACATGGAATGCTTCTTTAAATAGTTTTGAAGATTATGATAAATATCATCCACGTCATTATAACATTGATAAAATAAGACTGGATAGCTATATTTTACCATATGGCGATTCGCCATTGGATAATAAGCCAGTAGGCAAAAATGTTTATTTAAATATGATAAATCAAGCTCAAAAGTACATATATATAAATACTCCTTATTTGATTATTAATGATGAATTGAAAAATGCTTTGTGTTTGGCAGTACAAAGAGGTGTTGATGTAAGAATTGTAACACCAGGTATTCCCGATAAAAAATTAGTGTATAAGGTTACACGTTCGTATTATGAGATATTGATTGCAGAAGGGGTAAAAATATATGAATATACACCTGGCTTTATCCATGCAAAAAATTTTGTTTGTGATGATAAGGTGGCAACTGTAGGGACAATAAATTTAGATTATCGTAGTTTGTATTTGCATTTTGAATGTGGTGTATATATTTATCAGGCATCTACGATAAAAGATATAAAAAATGATTTTTTAAAGACAATTACTTTGTCAAAAGAGATAACACAAGTTGATGTTGCGCATGGTAAGTTTAGAGGATGGACTGAGGCGATATTAAGAGTGTTTGCACCGTTATTATAAGGGATAGTTTTTGGATAAATTGTTTTAAAAACATTGACTTAATGAGGCTTTAATGGTAATTTAATAAAGATATGTGGTAAAAACGTAAGGAGGACAATAATGGCAATTAATAAGATAGAAGCAACTTTAAAAAATGTATTGAAAAAAGCAATAATATCATGTGGATTTGTGGATGATTATGATCAAGAAAATATTATAATTGAGATTCCTAGAGATAAAACACATGGTGATTATTCAACAAACTTAGCAATGCAATTAACAAAATTATTAAGAAGAAATCCACGTGAAATTGCTACTGCAATAGTAGAAGCGATAGATAAAGAAACTGCCAATATTGAAAAGATAGAAATAGCGGGTCCAGGATTTATCAATTTATTTTTAGCAAAAGATGCAATGACATCAATTATAAAAGAAGTATTAGAAGAAAAAGAAAATTATGGTAAAAGTAATTATGGAAATGGGATTAAATATAATGTAGAGTTTGTTTCTGCTAATCCAACTGGAGATTTACATTTAGGCCATGCTAAAGGTGCGGCTGTTGGGGATAGTATTTGTCGTATTATGGAAGCAGCAGGTTATGATGTTACACGTGAATATTATATAAATGATGCAGGAAATCAAATTCATAATTTAGCATTATCTTTATATGCACGCTATCAACAGGCTTTTGGTAAAGAGGTAATGATGCCAGAAGATGGATATCATGGTAAAGATATTGTTGATATTGCAAATAAAATTAAAGAAATTGAAGGTGATAAGTATTTAGGATTACCTGAAGATAAAGCAATTGCTTATTTTAGAGCTAAGGGAATTGAATATGAATTACAAAAGATAAAAGATATTTTAAATGAATTTAGAGTTTCTTTTGATGTTTGGTTTTCAGAAACTTCTTTGTATGAAGAAAATAAAGTTGTACCAACAATTGAGAAATTAAAAGCCGCGGGATATACGTATGAAGAAGATGGGGCATTATGGTTTAAATCAACTGAATTTGATGATGATAAAAATCGTGTACTAATTAAAAGCGATGGTTCATATACTTATTTGACACCGGATATTGCTTATCATTTAAATAAATTAGATCGCGGATATGAATATTTGGTTGATTTATTAGGCGCTGATCATCATGGATATATTAATCGTATGAAAGCAGCTATTCAAGCTCTTGGATATAATGCTGATCAATTAAATATTGATATTATTCAAATGGTTAGAATGATGAATAATGGTGAACCGGTTAAAATGTCTAAAAGAACTGGAAATGCAGTAACTATTAAGGATTTGATTGAAGAAATTGGAGTTGATGCTACACGTTATTTCTTTGTATCAAAAGCAGCTAATACACCTTTTGATTTTGATATTGGATTAGCTAAATCTCATTCAAATGAAAATCCTGTTTATTATGCACAATATGCTCATGCAAGAATGTGTTCAATTAAAACTCAGGCAGATAGAGCAAAGATTGAATATAGTGATAAATTTGATTTGTTAGTTAATAATAAAGAAATTGAATTAGTTAAACATATTAACGAATTTAGAAATGTAATTGTGGATAGTGCTATTAATAGAGCACCACATAAAATTGCTAATTATATTCAGCGTTTAGCACAATTGTTTCATAGTTTTTATAATGAATGTTATGTTATCGATGAAAATAATTTAGAATTAAGTAAACAAAGATTATCATTAGTTGAGGCAACTAGAATAACAATGTCAAATGCATTGAATTTAATTGGTGTAAGTGCCCCAGAAAAAATGTAGGAGGATTTAAAGATGGATAGTATGGATAGATATTATAATATGTCTATGGTTGATGTAGCATATGAATTAATGGCAAAGAAGAAAACAGCAGTTAATTTTTATAAATTGTGGGATGAAGTTTGTCAAATGAAAAAATTTGATGAAGAAAAAAGAAATGAAAAAGAATCATTGTTTTATACTAATATTACTTTAGATGGACGTTTTATTACAGTTGGTGAAAATAATTGGGATTTAAGAAGTCGTCATACATTTAGTGAGGTTCATATTGATATGAATGATATTTATGCTGAAGAAGAAGATGTACCAGAAGAACCTGATGAAGATATTGATTCAACAATTGAAGATGACTATAATTAATTTTATTTGGTGTAGTTTGTTATTATTATAAAGTGAACAGGGAAATTAAAAGTGTTTAGTCGATTTAAAGGGATTAAATTAAAGTGGTATCATTTTATTGTTTTTTGTTTACCAGGAGGAATGTTTATGTTAACATGCTTACTGGCTTATGAATACAAAAGAACAAGATGTTATGAAAGCTAGATCGTATCTAGCTTTTTTTACATCATATATCTAAGGTGAAAGTGGTTCTTAGTGGCTAAGGTGTTTATGTTTAAAATCAAGATGTTGTTTACAGAAGCATATTTTGTGGTTAATAATTAGTTAAATTGTTTATTATTATTTTGATAAATGATTTTAATAATTATTCTATAATATAGTTAAAGGATTATCATTTTTATTTAAAAATATTGTTTATGATTTATCCTAGTGTATTAAAAAAATGCTTCTAAGAATAATTTTGTGATTAACATTTTTTAGGTGTGAATAATATTTTTTTTGTAGATCTTCTTGTAATGTATACCGCTTTGGTATAGTTTATAAAAAAGTATTTTATGAGATCTTACTAAAATAAATTTCTAAATTTAGTAATTTTTTGACAATATTTTTATAGATTTATATATTTTGAAAGCACCTTAAAAGTTGAAGTTAACTTTAAATGAAATTTTTTGTTTTAATAAAAATTATTAGAAAGGATTTTTAAAACTATGTCATATACAATAGGAGAAATTGCAAAAATGTTAAATGTTTCACCATCAACGATTCGTTATTATGATAAAGAAGGTTTGTTGCCTTTTGTAGAACGTACAAAAGGTGGAATACGTATATTTAAAGATAAAGATTATGAATTTTTAAAAATCATTCATTGTCTAAAAAAAACAGGAATGCAGATAAAAGATATTCGTAAGTTTATTTTTTTAGTAATTCAAGGAGATAAAATAATTGATGAACGTTTAGCGTTATTTCAAAATCAAAAAAGTGAAGTTGAAAAACAAGTAAAACAATTAGAAGAGGCGTTGGATACAATTAAGTTTAAATGTTGGTATTATGAAACTGCTAAATCAGTAGGTAATACAGAAATTGTAGATAATATTTCAGATGATGAATTACCTGAAGATTTAAGAATTATTCGACAAAAAATACGTAATTTACAATAATATAATAGCTAAAGAAGATTCTTTAGCTATTATATTATTTCATCGATTATACCATAATCTAAAGCTTCATCAGGCTCTAAAAAATAATCACGATCTGTATCTAAAATTATTTTTGATAGTGGCTGATTTGTATTTTGACTCAAAATTTTATTTAGCTTTTCTTTTTGTTTTAAAATTCTTTTGGCACTGATTTCAATATCGCTGGCTTGTCCCTCAAATGCTCCAAGTGGCTGATGAATCATAATTTCACTGTTTGGTAAGCTACAACGTTTACCTCTTGTACCAGCACTTAACAAAAAGGCAGCCATACTTGCAGCCATTCCAATTACGATAGTTGATACATCACATTTTATAAAATTCATAGTATCATATATGGCCATGCCGGCATTGATACTACCGCCTGGGGAATTTATATACATATAAATATCGGCGTTATTATCAATGGATTCTAAATAAAGAAGTTGACCAACAATGCTACTTGCCATTTTATCATCAATTGTGCCAGTTAATAAGATAATACGATCTTCTAATAATCTAGAATATATGTCATAAGCATATTCGTGTTGATTTGTTTTTTCGATAACTGTTGGAATTAAATGCATATTATACCTCCATATTTAAGTATAGATATTAAATTTTTAATTATTCATTTTAGTACATATTTAATTAAAATTATTTTTCTGGGTGGTAAAAAGTTTGAATAGTACAGGTGAATTGGAAATATTTTGTTTATATAACTTTAAATATGGTTAAGATATTAGTGGATAAGAGTACTAATGGTTTCACTTTCTGATAAAAAGATAATTTTTTTAAATGAAAACCGTTTCATTAGTTGCTTTTCTTTAGTTTCTGGAATATAATAAGTTCATAAAAACGATTCAAGGAGGAATATATAGAATGGCAGTAAAAGTAGCTATTAATGGATTTGGACGTATTGGACGTCTTGCATTTAGACAAATGTTTGGTGCTGAAGGATATGAAGTTGTTGCAATCAACGATTTAACTGATCCTAAAATGTTAGCACACTTATTAAAATATGATTCAGCACAAGGTAAATATGCTTTAGCTGATACAGTAGAAGCTGGTGAAGGAGCTATCACTGTTGATGGTAAAGAAATTAAAATCTATGCAGAAGCAGATGCTTCTAAATTACCTTGGGGTGAATTAGGTGTAGACGTAGTATTAGAATGTACAGGTTTCTATACTTCTAAAGCTAAATCTCAAGCTCATATCGATGCAGGAGCTAAAAAAGTTGTTATCTCTGCTCCAGCTGGAAATGATTTACCAACAGTAGTATTCGGTGTAAACGAAGGTGTATTAACTGCTGAAGATACAATTATCTCTGCAGCTTCTTGTACAACTAACTGTTTAGCACCTATGGCTAACGCTTTAAATAACTTAGCTCCAATTAAATCTGGTATCATGTTAACAGTACATGCTTATACTGGTGACCAAATGGTATTAGATGGACCTCATAGAAAAGGTGATTTAAGAAGAGCTCGTGCAGCTGCAGTTAATATCGTTCCTAACTCAACTGGTGCAGCTAAAGCTATTGGATTAGTAATTCCAGAATTAAATGGTAAATTAATCGGTTCAGCTCAACGTGTACCTGTTCCAACAGGATCAACTACAATTTTAACTTCAGTTGTTGAAGGTGAAGTTACAGTTGAACAAGTAAATGCAGCTATGAAAGCAGCAACTACTCCATCATTTGGATATACTGAAGAACAATTAGTATCTTCTGATATTATCGGAATTACATATGGTTCTTTATTTGATGCAACTCAAACTATGGTTAAACCATTAGATAACGGAACTACTGAAGTTCAAACTGTTGCTTGGTATGATAATGAAAATTCATACACTTCTAACATGGTTAGAACAATTAAATATTTTGCTGAATTAACTAAATAATTAAGTTGAATATTAGAGGTTGGATTTTATTCCAACCTTTTTATTATTTTAAATTAAAAGATTGTAAGAATTAATTCCTACAATCTTTTAATTTAAAATAACGAAGCCATAATTGGTGCCATAAAAACTGTTATTAAGCCTGCTATAACAATAGATAAACTACTCATTGCTCCTTCTATTTCTCCAAATTCAATGGCTTTTGCAGTACCAATTGCATGAGCACTATTACCTAATGATAAGCCAATGGCAACAGGATGCTTAATTTTAAATAATTTAAAAATACTTTTTGCAATAATAGCACCTAGAATACCAGTAACAATTACAACACCAACGGTAATTGTTGATATACCGCCAATTTTATCAGCAACACCTATTGCAATAGCAGTAGTAATTGATTTAGGTAATAAAGAATAATAAATAGCGGGATCAGCTTTCATTATTAAACACATAATAAAGATTGAAAACATTCCAGCAAGTGTCCCAGAGAAAATACTAATTAAAATAGCGTCTAAGTATTTAATTAATATTCTTATTTGTTTGTATAATGGTACAGCTAAACAAACTGTAGAAGGTGTTAGTAGCATGGTAATGAATTGCGCACCTTGATTATATGTTTCAAAATCGATATCAAAAATAATTAAAATGGTAATTGTAGTAATTGCACTAATTAATAGTGGATTAAATATGGGATACGGTAATTTTTTTCTTATTTTTGTTGCAAGCCAATACGTTAATAGGCTTATTACGCTTCCAAAATATACAGTGTCTATAAATATTTTATCCATTTTTATTTTGTTCCTTTCTTTCAATGATTGATTGAGCTATTTTGCCTGTTACAAGCATTACAACAATTGTACTAACTAAGGTAATTACACTAATGATTAAAATATCTTGTAACAGTGTATCAGCAACATTAATCAAACTAACAGCTGAAGGAACAAATAATAAAGGCATGATAAGTATCAGCCAATCAGCTGTTTCTTCAATTTGATTTAATTTAATAATTTTTGTAAATAGACAAATAAGCATAATTATTAAACCATATACACTGGCTGGTATTGGAAAAGGTAATAATATACTTAATAATTCACCTATAAAAGAAATAGTTATAATAATTAAAAATTGATGTATGTATTTCATAATAACCCCCATTCTTTGAAAAATTATATCACTATGTTTAATATATTTGAATAATTAAATAAAAAAAAACACTGATTTTAAAATCAGTGTTAACTAACTCTTCTAATTGTAGAAATTCTAGAATAATAATATGAACCAGGTTCTATTGAAGAAATTTTTACTTTAGCGTTTGAGTTATTACCGTGGGTAGAGCTATCGCCTCCACCGGCATGAATCATAGAACGACTACCATCACTATTAAGAATTACGATTCCAATATGATACGCAGGGCTACCAAAACATACTAAATCACCGGTTTGTGAATTATTAAAGCTGACCGCTGACCATTTTTTTGAATAACTAGCAGCAGTTCCACGTCCACCAGGAACACCTGCTTGCTTTAATGACCAATAAACAAGTCCAGAACAATCAAAATAATCGGGACCTGATTTTCCCCACCAATATAATCTTCCTAATTTAGCGTAGGCTGCAGCATAGATTTTTTCACCTAAATTTCCAACGCTTGGTGGAGCTGTTTCTTCGTTATTGTTATCGTTGTTACCGTTATTGCTATTATTGTCATTATTGTTGTCATTATTGTTGTTATTGTTGTTGTTATTGTTGTTGTTATTAATAGGTGGTGGTGGAGGAGGAGCAGGAGTTTCATATGCGTTTTTATTGAATTCTTCAATAGCTGCATTTAATTCTTCTGTCATTTCTCCGTAGTCATAGATTGCATTTTGAGTATATGCAATATCTTTATTTTGCTTTTCTAATAAAGCAGTATATTTGGTTTGCAAAGCTTTTTGCTTGTTTTGTTGACTAACTAAAACAGCTTTTGCGCTTTCTAAAGTTTTTTGTTGTTCTTTAACTTGTTCTCTTTGTTGGCTAAGCTCTTTAACTAAGTCTTGATCATTTTTAGTTAATTCATTAAAACCTTCAATTCGAGAAAACATATCAGAAAAACTTGATGCACCAAAAATAAAATCAATATATGTATTTTCATTAGTGTATGATTGCATTGCATACATACGATCTTTTAATATATTATTATTTTTTTCAATGCTTGCTTGTAAGTTATTGATAGTAGTAGTTAAATAATTTATTTCTGCTTCTCTATCATTAATTTGTTGATTAATTGTTTCTAATTCTTTTTGTACACTTTCTAGTGTAGATTTAGTATCACTAGCAGCTTGTTTTTGATTTGCTAGTTGAGAATTTAAATCTTTATTTTTTTGTTTTAAATACTTATTAAATTGTTTACAAGTAGATTCGTTATTTCTAGAGATATTTGCTGAAGAACATAAATTCATATATTTATCTTCATTACCTTCAAAGTCAATAGCTTTTACTTGAATAATACCTGAATATGTTGATAAAAAAATTGTCAGTACTAACAATGACGATATTAATTTCTTTAATTTCATTTAATCACCTCGATACAAAATAATTATCCTATAAATAAAGATATATGTAAATGCTAATTATCAAATTTATTACTTAAATAAAAAGATAAGCAAAGTTGCTTATCTAGTATAATCTTCTTACATCGTACCAATGAGCTTGATAATAAGAACTGCTAAGTGAAGCAATTTTTACGACATCACCAGTTTGTGGAGCGTGTACCATATTACCACCACCGATATAGATACCTACATGATGGATGCCACTGGCACTACCGTTACTACTAAATAAGATAATGTCACCAGCTTGCATGCTACTACGTGATACACTTATTCCTTTATTGGCTAATGTTTTTGTACTATTGCTACCAATATTTACACCAGATTGATAGAAAGCCCAGCTAACAAGACCTGAGCAATCAAATCTTGATTGGTTTGGGTTAGCTATTTCAGACATACTGTGACAAGCACCATATACATAAGGGCTACCCCGTCTACTTAAAGCCATATTTGCTATTTTATTTCCAATTTCTGAATTTCCTGAAATAACACTGCCATCAGAAACTTCTGATTCTTTTACCGCCGCAGCAAAAGCAGCTAAATTATCATCGATTTTATCGCTTTGATTTTGAGCTTGTAAAGCAGCTTTTTCTTGTGCAATTATTTCAGCATTTTGTTTGATGTATAATGCTTGGAATTGTTCTTGCAATGTTTTTTTAGATTCGCGTTGGTTTTCGATATTAGCTTTTACACTTTCAACAGTGTTTTTTTGTGATTTAACTTGTTTTTTTTCTTCAGTTAATTGAGATACTAAATCTTTATCATATGCAGTTAATTCGTTAATACTTTCAATTCTTGAATACATATCTGAAAAATCAGCTGCTCCAAAAATATATTCTATGTATGAATTATTATTCATATATGATTGCATAGAATACATTCGATCTTTTAATTCAATTTCTTTTTTTTCAATGCTTGTTTCTAAATTAGAAATAGAAGTTTCTAAATAATTAATTTCAGCTTCTTTTAAAGCTATTTCATCATTTAGTGTTGAGATTTCAGCACTAATGCTATCAAGATTAGCTTTGGTATTAGAAACCATTGATTTGGTACTGTTAATTTGACTAGTTAAGTCTTTATTTTTCTTTTTTAAATATGAATTAAATTCTCTACATGTATTTACATTACTGTCTGATAAATTAGAAGAAGCACATATTTTCATGTATTTATCTTCTTGTCCTTCAAAGTCTGTTGCTTTGATTGAAGATGGAGAAACAACTAATGTTAATATTGTACATACCCCAAGGGCAGAAATAAATAGTTTTTTCATTTTATTACCTCCATTTGTTGTTATGTTAAATTCAAAAAAATGATATAAAAACATAACAGAATAATTATAACATATTTATAAAATAAATAAAAATATTGCTGGAAAAATCACACATTTTTTTATAATTGATCATATATTTATATGGGAGGAAAAATAATGTTACGAAGAGATGTTTTAACAAATGGAATTGATGTTTCACAATATCAAGGTTTGATTAATTGGGAAATTGTTAAAAATCATGTTGATTTTGCCATTATACGTTGCGGATATGGTCAAGACATAGCAGGTCAAGATGATAAATTGTTTAAGCGAAATGCTGATGAGTGTACTAGGTTAAATATTCCTTTTGGGGTTTATTTATATTCATATGCTAAAAATGTTGAGGATGCTAGAAGTGAGGCTCGTCATGTTATGAGATTGGTTAAGAATTATAAAATGGCATATCCAATCTACTATGATTTAGAAGATGAAAATACAACTGGAAGACAATCAAATGAGGTAATTGCAAATATTGCAAAGGCATTTGCTGATGAGTTAGAAACAAATGGCTATTTTGTAGGAATGTATGCATCTTTGTATTGGTGGAAGACAAAATTAACTAGTGAGATTTTTGATAAGTATACTCGCTGGGTTGCTAATTATGCGGCTGAATTGAATTTTGATAAGGATTATGATATGTGGCAATATTCTTCTACTGGTTGGGTTGAAGGGATATCAACGATAGTTGATTTAAATTATTGTTATAAAGATTTTCCAAAAATTATTAGTGTGGCTGGAAAAAATAATTTTAATAAAACTATACCGATAGAAAAATATAAAGTGGGAGATAATGTAAGATTTAATTATGTTTTTTTAACAAGTGAGTCAACGAATCCTTTAAGACCATATCGAAATGTTGGGAGAATTACAAGAATTGTAAAAAATGCTCGGAATCCTTATTTAATTGGTGAAGATCAAGGCTGGGTAAATGATCAAGTAATTGAAGGGAAAATAAACTATTTATCGAATCCTGATTATGTAGGTGATAGTTTTGTTAATGCGCTAAAGCAAATTGGAGAAGATATTAGTTTTGAAAATAGAAGTAGGATAGCAAGATTAAATGGTATAAATAATTATGTTGGTAGTGCAACTCAAAATTTAGAATTGTTGCAATTATTAAAAGATGGAAGATTAATTAGTTAGTTTATCTAACTAATTTACTCTCCCATCTTTTTAATTGGATGATGTGTTTTTTATTGTCGTAAATGATATTATTTAAAATGGATATAATTTTTGAATCATCAATTATTTTTGTTTGGTGTAATAATTTATGGATCATTTTATATTCCATTTCTAAAGCGTTAATAATAATATTTGTAATTTGATAACTGTAATTTAGATAAGATGGTGACCAGTAACAACATTGGTCATTTAAACAAGTCCACCATCTAGGATTCATATTTAAAGATAAAGCTAAGTTCATTAAGATATTTAAATGTTTCATTTCATCTTTAGCCATGTCTATAAAAAGTTTTTTTAATTCACAAAAATTATCATCAATAATAATATAGTTGTATATATATTGGTTAATAGTAGATACTTTTGAATTCATTCCACCAATATTATCTAAAATCATTAGTCCATATTCTTCCACATATTTACCTCCTTAAGTACATTTTAAAGTATGCTTAATTATTGAAAATATGCATAAAATGAATAGTTTTTAAATGATTTTTTCATATGCACGGCGAGTGCTTTTATTTTCAAGGTAAATTGTACCACAGTATGTAAAACCGTATTTAATTAAAAAACGTTGCATAGATAAATTATCATCATGAGTATCAATACGGATACTATGAATATTTGGATGAAGTTTTAAAGCTTCATCGATAATAATCTTAGCTAGTCCTCTACCTTTTTGATCATTGCATATAGCAATTCTATGAATGACTAGATATTTATTGTTTTGTAACCAATTACCTTCGATATAGTTATAGGTAGGTTCAATATTAGTTGAGATCATTGCAGTTGCAAGAATCTTACCATTATTTTCTAGAACATATGCTTCGTGTTGGTTGATATCGTTGATAATTGAGTCTTCATTGGGATAACCATCTTGCCATTGGTCGATTCCTTCGTTTTTAAAATATTGTTTTGCCTGATTGATTATTTTAATCACTTCAATTAAATCATTTTTTGTTGTAGGTCTTAGTTCCATTTAATCACATCCTTGGCTATAAATATACCATATTATTAATGGTAAAGAAAAGAATTATTTTACGTTATAAAAATAATGTTGATTGTATAGTAAAATATTTTCTATTTGATTATAATATATTTGGGTGAAGAAAATGATAGATTAAAAAAAAGCACAACAAGTATTTAATTACTATGTTCATAAGTATGATGTAAATGATGATAAAGTGTCGCTGAAAATAAAGCATACTTATCGAGTTATGAAACGATGTCAAGAAATAGCACAAAGTTTAAAATTGAAACAAGAAGATATTGAATTAGCTGGTTTGATTGGATTGCTTCATGATATTGGTAGATTTGAACAATTACGAAGATATGATAGTTTTATTGATAGTAAAACTATCGATCATGCTGCTTTAGGAATTGAAATATTATTTAATGATGGGTTAATTGAATTGTTTGAAATTGATAAACAATATTATTCGTTAATTAAAACAGCAATATTTAATCATAATAAATATGAAATCGAACCGGATTTAGATAATTATACATATCTACATTGTCAAATTATTCGTGATGGAGATAAAATTGATATTTTTAATACAGGATTATTGGAGTTGTTTGAAGCGTTTTTGAATGTTAGTCAAAATGACTTGGAAAATGATATGATTAGTGATGATATTTTTGAAACATTTATGCATCAGCAAACTATTTTAAGTGTTAATCGAAAGACGGATTTGGATCGTTGGGTATCTTTTTTAGCGTTAGTTTTTGGGCTGAATTTTAATTATAGTTTTGAATATGTAAGTAAACATGGTTTTCTTGAAAGGTTAATTAAAAGGTTGGATTATAAAAATTTTGATAGTAAAATAAAAATGGAGAAAATTGAAATTTGTTGTAAATCTTTTTTAAAGGATAAAGTAGAAAGTGTTTAAAAAATCTTTTTATGTAGTGGCTAAATTGTTATTTAGGGCAAAATATATTAATAAAAATAGGGTTATGTGATAATTTTTTTATTAACAAACTAATTGATTTTACTGGTGTTTTGAGTGATTTTTTATATTTTGACAAAAATTTTGATTATCAAACTATTTACAAATGTTTTGATTTTGCTATAATGTATGCGTAGATACACACGAGGAGGATATAAACGTGAATACAGAATTTGAAAAAGTAAGAGAAATAATTGTAGATTCATTAAGCTGTGATGAAGATGCAGTAACTTTAGAAGCTAACTTAAAAGAAGATTTAGAAGCTGATTCATTAGATGCAGTTGAATTAATTATGGCTGTTGAAGAAGAATTTGATATTGAAATTCCTGATGAAAAAGCAACTGAAATTAAAACAGTACAAGATATCGTAGATTATATTAAAGCTAATGCTTAATTTTTATTACCCAGTTGAACTGGGTAATAATTTTACAAAAAAATATTTTGATGTTCAAATTATGAACATTTATTTTTTGACAAAATTTGTTTTGGTATTCAAAATAAAGGAGAAATTATGAAAATTGATTTAGTAAAACAACTTATCAGTGAATTTGAAAATTCAGAAGTTTTTAAAATGAAAGTTGAAATGGAAGATGTTAAATTAGAATTGGAGAAAGCTTCTGCAGGAGTTAATGCAGTTAGTGCACCAGTTGCAACTCCAGTTGTACAAGTGCCGGTTGATCAAACTGTAGCGATTGAGCCAAAAGAAGAAACTTTAACTTTAGCAACGCCAGTTAAATCACCGATTGTAGGGGTGTTTTATGCAGCAAGTTCGCCAACTGCTAAACCGTATGTTGAAGTTGGAAGTAAAGTAAAAGCAGGTCAAGTATTATGCATTATTGAGGCGATGAAAGTAATGAATGAGATTAAAGCTCCTATTGATGGTACAGTGACTGAAATTATGGTTAATACAGAAGATTTAGTAGAATATGATCAAGTATTAATGATGATTGAAGGTAGTTAGTATGTTTAAACGAATTTTAATTGCCAACCGTGGCGAAATCGCGGTAAGAATTATTCGAACTTGTCAGGAGTTAGGGATTGAAGCTGTAGCGATTTATTCTAATGTTGATAAAACTTCTTTGCATGTGCAATTGGCAGATCATGCAGTTTGTATTGGTTCAGCTAAAGCCACTGACAGTTATTTGAATATGAAAAATATACTAAGTGCAGCTACTGCTCTTGGATGCGATGCTATTCATCCTGGATTTGGATTTTTATCTGAAAACTCAACATTTGCGCGATTAGTTGAAGAATGTGGAATGACTTTTATTGGACCAAGTGGTGATATTATTGATATGATGGGAAATAAAAGCATGGCACGTCAAAAAATGATTACAGCTAATGTTCCGGTAGTTCCTGGAAGTGATGGCAGTGTTAATGTTTTAGATGAGGCTAGAAAAATAGCTAAAGAAATTGGTTTTCCAGTTTTAATTAAGGCTTCAGCTGGAGGCGGTGGTCGTGGGATGCGCAAAGCTTTTAGTGAAGAAGAATTTGATAATGCATATTTAACAGCTAAAGCTGAAGCAAAGGCGTGTTTTGGAGATGATGATATGTATATTGAAAAATTGATTTTGAATCCAAAGCATATTGAATTTCAAATTTTAGCTGATAATTATGGTAATGTTATTCATTTAGGGGAACGTGATTGCTCTATTCAACGTCGTAATCAAAAAATGATTGAAGAAGCTCCAAGTAAAGCATTAACACCTTTATTGAGACAAAAGATGGGTGAAGATGCTATTAAAGCAGCTAAGGGCGCTGGCTATCGTAGTGCAGGTACAATTGAATATGTTCTTGATCAAGATGGAAATTATTATTTTATTGAGATGAATACGCGTATTCAAGTAGAGCACCCAATTACAGAAATGATAACTGGCGTAGATTTAATAAGAGAGCAAATTAGAATAGCAGCTAATCAAAAATTAACTTATAAACAAAGTGATATTCATTTAAATGGTCATGCTATTGAATGTCGTATTAATGCAGAAAATCCCAAAGAGGGGTTTAGGCCTTGTCCAGGAATAGTAAATAGTTTACATTTACCTGGGGGCTTAGGGGTTAGAATTGATACTGCGTTATATCAAGGCTATGAGGTATCATCACATTATGATTCAATGATTGCAAAAGTCATTGTTCATGGATCAAATCGTTTGGAAGCGATTCGAAGAATGCGACGAGTACTTGCAGAGTTGGTGATTGATGGCATAGACACTAATCAAGAACTACAATATTTGATTTTACATATGGGAGAATATGTAAAAGGAAATTTTGATACAAGTTTTATTGAAAATAACTTAGATAAGTTGGTGGGATAATAAATGGAAGAATTATTTAAAGCGCGAAAAGAAAAATTGAATTTATTTAAGTCATTTCGCAATAAATTAAACGATAAAAAAAGAATTGATGTACCTGATGGTTTGTATACTAAATGTGATAAATGTGGGGAGTCAATTTTAAGTGAAGAACTTAAAGAAAATTATTATGTTTGTCCAGCTTGTGGGGCTCATTTAAAAATGAGAGCTTATACACGTTTGAATCTTTTGTATGATGGGGGTAAATATAAAGAATTATATCAAAATATAAAATCTAACGATCCATTAATGTTTCCGGATTATAAAGATAAATTAGCTAAATTAGAACAGACAACTGGACTTGATGAAGCAGTTGTTTGTGCAACTGGAAAAATTGGTGGAAAAAAAGTAGTGGTTTGTGTCATGGATTCATGTTTTTTAATGGGGAGTATGTCTGGTGCGGTAGGTGAAAAAATCACTAAGGCAATTGAACATGCGACTAAAAGAAAAGTACCGCTTATTATTTTTACTGCTTCTGGAGGAGCAAGAATGCAAGAGGGAATTATCTCTTTGATGCAAATGGCAAAAACTAGTGCGGCTTTAGCAAAGTATAATGATGCAGGTTTATTGTATATATCTTATATTACACATCCAACAACTGGAGGGGTAACAGCCTCGTTTGCGATGTTAGGTGATATTATTATTGGTGAACCTGATGCTTTAATTGGTTTTGCAGGACCACGAGTAATTGAATCAACGATAAAACAAAAATTACCTGATGGTTTTCAAAAAACAGAATTTATGCAAGAACATGGGTTTGTTGATATGATTGTAGAACGTAAGGATATGCGTAATACAATTATTAAATTGTTAAAAATGCATAGCCGGGGGGGTCAATAATGTCACTTCAGGAAAAAGAAATTAAAATTAAAGAAATTGAATTAGAATTATTAAAATTAAAAGATGATCAGGAAATAGATCATACTTTACAAATTCAGGATTTAGAAAATACAAAAGCTAAACTCGAAGCAGAAGCTTATCGAAATATAAGTGCTTATGATCGTCTTTATTTAGCACGTAAAGCTGAACGACCAAATGTTTATGAATATATTGAAAATCTATTTGATGATTTTATTGAGTTGCATGGGGATCGTTTATATAAAGATGATGGTTCAATTGTCGGTGGGTTAGCAATGTTCAATAATATTCCATGTACGGTAATTGGTCATCTTAAAGGTAGAACTTTAGAAGAAAATTTAAGATGTAATTTTGGAATGTCTTCACCAGAGGGCTATCGTAAAGCGATGCGATTGATGAAACAAGCAGAAAAATTCAATCGGCCAATCATTACCTTTGTAGATACACCAGGGGCATATCCTGGACTTGAAGCGGAAAAACATGGAATTGGAGAAGCAATAGCTCGTAATTTAATGGAAATGTCAAAATTGACAGTACCAATTATTGTTATTGTAATTGGTGAAGGTGGTAGCGGAGGAGCATTAGCATTGAGTATTGGTGATCGAATTGTAATGCTTGAAAATAGTGTTTATTCGGTTCTGTCACCAGAAGGTTTTGCCTCAATTTTATGGAAAGATAAAAATGGTAGTAGAGTTAGTGAGGCAGCTGAATTAATGAAAATGACTTCTGCTGATTTATATGAAATGAAAATTATTGATAAGATTATTAAAGAGCCACGAGGTGGAATTACTAAGAATCGTGAATATGCGTATAAACGTTTAAGAATTTATCTTCGTGATAGTTTAGAGGAATTAATGAAATTATCGAAGGGTTCTTTAATAAATAAACGATATAATAAATTTAGAGAAATGGGTCGAATTAATAATGACTAATCGTGATATTTTAAATCGAGAATTAATTAATCATTTGTTTGTAAGATTATTTAATCAAATATTAGATATTGAAGGAAGATATATGACAGGAAAAGGTGTGGCAGATTTAAGTTTATCTGAGTTACATATAATCGATGTAATTAGTTCTTTGCCTAATCCTGCGATGTCTAATATTGCTGAAAAAGCAACATTAACAAACGGAACTGTTACAACTGCAATTAAAAAATTAGAGGTTAAAGGTTATGTAAAACGTCGTAAAGATGTTCTTGATCGGCGAATTATTAGGGTAGAATTAACAACTAAGGGAAATCGTGTTTGTAAAGTTCATCGAGAGTTTCATGAAGAAATGGTTGATAAAGTTTGTGCAGACAGTCATGTTCTTGATGATGAGTTGTTGATAAAGTCTTTACAACAATTGGTTTATTTCTTTGATGATGTCAAAGAAAAATATTAGGAGATTGTATGGATGGATTAAAAGTGTTGTCAACTGGATATTATGCACCGCAAAAAATTCTTGATAATTTTGACTTGGAAAAAATGGTTGAAACATCAGATGGGTGGATTGTTTCTAGGACAGGGATAAAGAAAAGACATATTGTAGAAAATGAAAGCTGTATGGATTTGGGCTATCAGGCAGCTTTAAAAGCAATTGAAAAAATTGATAAAAATAGAATTGGTTTAATTATTTGTGCAACAATGACACCTGATTATTTTACCCCTAGTATGGCCTGTTTAATTCAAGAACGTTTAGGGTTGAATGAACAGGAAGTGATGTGCTTTGATTTAAATGCTGCTTGTAGTGGATTTGTTTATGCATTGACGGTTGCGCATTCATTGTTGCAAAATTTGGGTGATAAGTATGCCTTAATAATCGGTAGTGAAGAAATTTCAAAAATTATTGATTTTAAAGATCGTAATACGTGTGTATTGTTTGGTGATGGTGCGGGTGCTGTTGTTGTTTCAAAAGGATCAGGGGTTTTTGCTAGTTATTGTAATTCATCAGGTAATTTAGAAGCATTAAAAGCTCCAGCAATCAATAAAAATGAAAATAATCATTATCTTACAATGGCAGGTCAAGATGTTTTTAAATTTGCTGTTAATGCAATTCCTGAAAGTATTAATGCTATTTTAGAAAAAACTTCATTAACACTTGATGATATTAAATATGTAGTTTGTCATCAGGCAAATTATCGAATTATAAAAAATGTTTATAAAAAAATGAAATCTACTGAAGAAAAGTTTTATATAAATTTACAAGAATATGGAAATACATCAGCTGCAAGTATTCCGCTTGCTTTAGGTGAAATGAATGAAAAAGGAATGTTGAATCGTGGGGATAAAATTATTTGTGTTGGTTTTGGTGGTGGCTTAACCTGGGGTGCAACATTGATAGAATGGAGTTAAGAAATGAAATTAAATGAAATATTAAATATTAAATATCCTTTGATTCAAGGAGGAATGGCAAATATTGCAACTGGTGAATTTGCTGCTAGTGTATCAAATGCTGGAGCTTTAGGGCTGATTGGCGCAGGTGGTATGGATACAGCTACTTTAAAAAAGAATATTGAAATTTGCCGTAGTCTAACTGATAAACCATTTGGTGTAAATATTATGTTAATTAACCCTTGTGCTGATGAAATGGCACAATTAGTAATTGATGAAAAAGTACCGATTGTAACAACAGGAGCTGGAAATCCTGGTAAATATATTGAAGCGTGGAAAGCTGCTGGAATTAAAGTTTTACCAGTAGTACCAAGCGTTACATTGGCTAAACGTTTAGAAAAATATGATATTGATGCAATTATTGTCGAAGGAACAGAGGCTGGAGGACATATTGGAGAATTAACAACGATGGCATTAGTTCCTCAAGTTGTAACAGCGGTGAATGTTCCGGTTGTTGCTGCTGGAGGAATTGCTAGTGGTAAACAACTATTGGCAGCTTATGCACTTGGGGCTTGTGGAGTGCAAGTAGGAACATGTTTACTTGCAAGTGAAGAATGCCCGATTCATGATAATTATAAACAAGCAATTATCAAAGCGAAGGATACAAGTACAACTGTAACAGGAAGAATTGCTGGGACACCAGTTAGAATTATTAAAAATAAAATGGCTAAAGAATATATCAGACGTGAAAAAGAAGGTGCTGATATGATGGAACTTGAAAAATATACTTTAGGTTCTTTAAAAAGAGCAGTTCTTGAAGGTGATATCGATACAGGTTCACTAATGGCAGGACAAGTTGCGGGAATGGTACATGAAATAAAGCCGGTAGCAACAATTATTAAAGAGTTATTTGATGATTGTAATCAAGAGTTTAAAAGACTGGAAAGTGAGTTTTAAATATGAAGAGCGTAAAAATTGGTGAAATGACGCTTGAAGTACCGATAATCCAAGGAGGGATGGGTGTAGGTATTTCACTTGGAAATTTAGCAGGAAATGTTGCTTTAAATGGTGGAATGGGAGTTATTTCTACAGCTCAGCCTGGGTATAAAGCAGCGGATTTTGAAAAAAATACAGTAGAAGTTAATCGTCGTGAATTAGCTAATGAAATTAAAAAAGCTAAGGAAATTGCAGGTGGTAAAGGGATTGTTGCTATTAATGCAATGGTTGCTCTTAGTGATTATACAGGAATGGTAGAAGTTGCTGTAAAAAATAAAATTGATGCAATTATTTCAGGTGCGGGCTTACCGTTAAATTTACCTAGTTTAGTAAAAGATACTGGAATTAAGCTTGCACCAATTGTTTCAAGTGGTAAAGCAGCTAAATTGGTTTGTAAAACATGGGATCGTAAATTTAAAGTAGTACCTGATTTTGTTGTTATTGAAGGTAGTGAAGCTGGGGGGCATTTAGGATTTCATGAAGCGGATGTTTTGAATAAAACTACAGCAAATTTAGCTGATATTTTTAAAGAAGTAAAAGAAACAATCCAGCCTTTTGTTGAAAAATATCAAAAAGAAATACCAATTTTTGTTGCAGGTGGTATTTATGACAGTAAAGATATTCAAAAATATTTGGATTTAGGTGCTGATGGTGTACAAATGGCAACACGTTTTATTTGTACTAAGGAATGTGATGCGAGTGATAATTATAAACAAGCATTTATTGATGCTAAAAAAGAAGATATAGAAATTGTTAAATCACCAGTAGGAATGCCAGGTAGAGCAATCATGACAAAGTTTACGGAAAGATTAAAAATAGAAAAGAAGATCCCGATAAAAAGGTGTTATAACTGTTTAGTGCCATGCGATATTAAAACTACACCATATTGTATAAGTGAGGCATTGATCAATGCAGTAAAGGGAAATCTTGATGAAGGTTTGGTTTTTAGTGGAAGTAATGGATATCGTAATGATAAAATTGTGACAGTAAAAGAGTTAATGGATGAGTTGAAAGAGGGTCTTAAGTAATGGGTAAAATTGGATTTGTTTATGCTGGACAAGGTAGTCAAGTAGTTGGAATGGGTAAGTCATTTTATGATAATTATCAGATAGCTAAAGATGTTTTTGATAATATTGATTTAGATATTGATGTAAAAAAATTATGTTTTGAAGGTCCAATTGAAGAATTATCAAAAACAAGTAATACACAGCCATGTATGGTTAGTGTTGCAATAATTGCTACAAAATTATTAAAAGAAAATGGAGTTATACCTGATTATGTTGCAGGGTTGAGTTTAGGTGAATATTCAGCATTAAATGCAGCTGGTGTATTAACTGATAATGATGCGATTGATCTAGTTCGTTTTCGTGGTCAAGCTATGGAAAGAGCAGTTGCAGGGATAGAAAGTAAGATGTTTGCAATTATTGGTTTAGATCGTGAATTGTTGAGTGAAGCAGTTAATGAAGCTAAAGATTTAGGTTTTGTTGTAATTGCTAATTACAATTGTCCTGGTCAATTAGTTATTGCTGGAGAAGTAGAAGCAGTAACTAGAGCTAGTGAGTTAGCGTTAGAAAAAGGAGCACGTCGTGCAATTGCTTTAAATACTAGTGGTCCATTTCATACTGAATTATTAGTTTCAGCAAGTAAAGAGCTTAAAGAAAAGTTTGCTACTGTAACTTTTAATGAAATGCAAATACCAGTTGTATTTAATAGTTCAGCCAAGGAATTAGAATCTAATACTACTATTGCAAAAATGTTAGAAAAACAAGTTATGTCATCAGTTTATTTTGAAGATAGTATTCGTTATATGATTGCTAAAGGGGTGGATACAATTATTGAAATTGGTCCAGGAAAAGTATTGAGTGGTTTTATTAGAAAAATAGATAAAAGTATTAAAACGTATCAAGTTGAAGATCAGGCGTCATTAGAAAAAACATTAATGGGGTTAAAAGGAGAATAACATGAAACTAAAGGATAAAGTGGTTTTAGTAACAGGTGGAGCCCAGGGAATAGGTAAAGAAATCTGTTTAACATGTGCCCGTGAGGGAGCTAAAATAGTTGTAAATTATGTTGATTTTGGTGATAATGAAGCAATTGCTAAAGTGACTAAAACTGAATTAGAAAGCTTAGGTGCGACTGTTATGTTAGTACAAGCAAATGTTGCTTCGTTTGAAGAAACTGAAAAAATGTTTAAAGATGTTGTAAAAGAGTTTGGAAGAGTTGATGTTTTAGTTAATAATGCTGGTATTACTAAAGATGGATTATTAATGCGAATGAAAGAAAATGATTTTGATGCTGTAATTGATGTTAATTTAAAGGGTACATGGAATTGTATGAAACACGCTACCAAAATTATGATGAAACAACGTTATGGAAGAATTATTTCAATGTCTTCAGTAGTTGGCGTAATGGGAAATGCAGGTCAAGTAAATTATTCTGCTAGTAAAGCTGGAATTATTGGTATGACAATGTCTTTAGCACGTGAAGTTGGTAGTCGTGGAATTACTGTTAATGCTATTGCTCCTGGTTTTATTAAAACAGCAATGACAGATGTTTTACCTGATGATATTAAAGATAGTATGGCTAAACAAATTCCATTAGGTGTTTTTGGCGAGGTTAGTGATATTGCTAATACTGTAGTTTTCTTAGCTAGTGATGATGCAAAATACATTACTGGTCAAACTATCCATGTTGATGGTGGAATGGCAATGTAAGGAGAGATATGATGGAAAGAAGAAGAGTTGTAGTTACTGGATTAGGAACAATTAATGCAATTGGTCATAATGTAGAAGAAACTTGGAAAAGTATTAAAGACGGAGTTTGTGGGATTACAGAAATAACATGTTATGATAAAGAATTAACAAAAGTAAAAATTGCTGGTGAAGTTAAAGATTTTAATCCAACTGATTATTTAGATAAAAAAGCAATTCGTAAAATGGATCGATTTACTCAATTTGGTGTAATAGCTGCAAAAGAAGCATTTAAAGATGCTGGGCTAAAAATAGAAGATATTAATGCCGATCGCTTTGGTGTAGTAGTTTCTAGTGGGATTGGTGGTCTTGCAACAATTGAAAAAGATCATAGTAAAGGATTGGAAAAGGGATATGATCGCGTCTCACCTTTCTTTGTACCAATGGCAATTACTAATCTAGCAGCTGGAAATATAGCAATTGAACTAGGTGCTAAGGGGATTTGTACTTGTCCAGTTACAGCATGCGCTGGTGGAACAAATGCAATTGGTGATGCTTTTAGAAATATTCGTGATGGATATCAAGAAATTGTTGTTGCAGGGGGAGCTGAAGCTAGTATTACGCCACTTGGAATTGGCGGGTTTTCTTCAATGAAAGCTCTTTGTGATAACAATGATCCAGCTCGTGCATCAATTCCTTTTGATGCAAACCGAAGTGGTTTTGTCATGGGAGAAGGCGCTGGAATAATTGTCCTTGAAGAACTAGAACATGCAAAAGCTAGGGGGGCTCATATTTATTGTGAAATGATCGGTTATGGAGTTAGTTGTGATGCATATCATATCACAGCTCCTTTAGAAGATGGGTCAGGTGGTGCTAAAGCAATGATCAATGCATTAGAAGATGCTAACATCAAACCTGAGGATGTAACATATATCAATGCCCATGGTACAAGTACACCATTAAATGATAAAGGTGAAACTATGGCAATTAAAACAGCGTTAAAAGATGCCGCTAGTAATGTTGCAGTTTCTTCAACTAAAGGAAATACCGGACATTGTTTAGGAGCAGCTGGAGGTATTGAAGGACTTATTTGTGTTAAAGCAATTGAAGAAGGATTTATTCCGCCAACAATCAATTACACAACACCTGATCCATTTTGTGATTTAGATATTGTACCAAATAAAGGAAGAGAACAAGAAGTAAATGTTGCAATGTCAAATTCATTAGGGTTTGGTGGACATAATGCTACGATTGTATTTAAGAAATATGGAGAATAGAAGATGGAATTAAATAGTAATCAAATTCAAGAAATCAATCCACATCGTTACCCATTTGCTTTAGTTGATCGTATAACTGATTATGAACCTGGTCAATGGGCAAAAGGAATTAAATGTGTTAGCGTAAATGAGATGCATTTTTGTGGGCATTTTCCACAACATCATGTCATGCCTGGGGTTTTAATTGTTGAGGCATTGGCACAAGTTGGGTGTATTGCAATTCTTTCTAAAGAAGAAAATAAAGGTAAGATTGCTTTCTTTGGGGGAATTAATAAATGTAAATTCAAAGGACAAGTTGTACCAGGTGATGTACTAGAAATGGAATGTGTTTTAACTAAACAAAAAGGACCGATTGGAATTGGTGAAGCAATTGCGAAAGTAAATGGTAAAGTTGTTTGTAAAGCTGAATTAACTTTTGCAGTTCAATAAAAATAGATAAAAACTACTGATAATATTGATATTTCAGTAGTTTTTAATTTAGAAATATTATTTAATTAGTGGTAACAGTTATTAATGCTTTTTTAAATATTTTAAAATCTTTGAGAAATTTTCACAAAAAATATAGTTTTCGCTTTTTATCCATGCGGGATAATTATCATAATTATTATCAACTATAAAATAACCATACATGCTGTTCATATAAATTCCTCCTTGTATAATATGTCTTATTTTTAATACAATAATATTATATAACATTACTTTAACAATAAAAGAGACAAATATTATAAAAAAATTAAGATTATTTGTGCATAATGCACAAATAATGATAAAATATTAATAGGAGATAATATAAAGTGATCTCCTAATTGTCAATTCGTGAATTACGATTCATACTTGAAATGAAAATACAATTAAGTCGATACCATAACGACAATAGTAAGTCATATGAAAAGAATATTATTTGTAGGGATGGGTGTTCATAAAAATTCATATAGTTTATGCTGTTATGATAAAGAAAGCGGTGAGATTTCAAGAGAAGTTAAAATAGCTTTAGATGTAAAATAGATTAAGAAGTATATTTAAAAAATTAAAGAAAAATCCAAAAATGTGGTTATGAAGCTGGTTGTTTAGGTTTTTCTTTATATAAAAGTCTAAAAATATTAGAAATTGATTGTGATATATTAGTACCTACAACAATGCATTTTTCATCAAAAAATAAAGTAGTTTAAACGGATAAAATGGATGCCAGAAATATCGCTGTTAATTTAGCTAATGGAACATATAAAGCTGTACATATTTTTGATGATGAAGATTTAAAAGTTAAAGAGTATATAAGAATGACTAATAGTTAAAAAAAGAGTTAAAGAAAGTAAAACAACAAATCTTAGCTTATGTTTTAAGACTTGGCTATAACTATGAAGGTAAATCAAAATGGACTATATCTTATATTAAATGGCTAAGAAATTTAGAAATAGAGCTTATTGAAAAAGTGATATTAAATGAATATTTAGCACAATATGATTTACTAGTAGATAAAATAGAAAGATTTATATCATACAGAAAGATACGAAGAAAATGTATCTAAACTTAGATGTTTTAAAGGTGTAGATACTTTCAGTGCGATGACTATTCAAGTTGAAACATCAGATTTTAATTGTTTTCCAAATGCAAAAGCATGTACTTTTTTACTGGCCTTACATGCGGAAAATAATTAAGTGGTGAAAAGTGTAATACAACTTCATTACTAAAAGGACAAGATGCTGATGTAATTGCATATGCAAATAAAGTAGCAGAAAGATTAAAGAAAAGATATGATAGATTGATTCAAAGAAACGTTCCTTATAATAAAGCCATAGTAGCAGTTGCCAGCAAACTAGCTTGTTTCATATGAGTTATGAAGACTGGAAATATCTATTAATGAATATTTAAAAAAATTTAAAAGAAAGGAGGCGTTATAAAGTACTTTATCTAGTAATAAACAAAATGATCGATGATATAGAAGAGCTAATTTAAATAACAACAGGTCTAGTTATTTATGATACACTTTTTTTGGCAATAGTTATGCAATTATCAAGTTGCGAGAATAATTGCATAAATTTACTATTGATCCACGCTGAAAGATTATAAAACTATATTCGATGGATCATTAACCTGAGATAACCAAGCCACGAATAATAGAGTGGATTGATTATCTATCGATGATTTGTTTAGATAGCTCTTGTATGTCATTGATCTACAATTGAATATTTTAATTGTGATCGTTTTTACTTGACAGAGGTTACTTTATAACAAGTGTAATATATGGGATTTACACTAGAAGATGCTTTAAATCAAAGTCAAGAACAGTATCATTTAAAGTTACTAGCCGGACGAGATGGTTGTAGTAATGCAATCAGTTGGGTACATATGATTGAAGATACAACAATAATTCAACAGTTATGGGGTAAAGAATTAGTAGTAACGACTGGCCATGGGTTTCAAAGTGAAGAGGAACTTTTTACGCTTATTAAATGTTTAATAAAGTATAATAGTGTGGGTTTAATTATAAATATTGGTAAGTATATATTTGAAATTCCATCTACTATTGTTGCTTATTGTGATGATCATGAATTTCCTCTTTTAATAATTCCCTGGGAAGTTCATCTTGCAGATTTAATTAAAGATTTTTGTATGCGTTGTTTATACTCGGAAAAAGAAGATCGAGAAATATCTAAACTTTTTAAAGAAATTTTAACTAATAATCAAATAATTGAAGAAGTTAGACCACAATTAATGAGTGCATTTGATGTTGATGGTGATTTTCAGGTTGTCTTAATTAGAGTAGAAGGATCGGATAATTTTAATGCAATTGAAAGAAGGAAAATAGCTTTTCAAATAGAATTGTGTTTTGAAAAGATTAATAGTTCGTATGCTTTTTTTTGGTATGATGGATATTTTGTTTTAGTAGTTAATAATCTTAAAATTGATGAATTAAAAGTAATAATTAATAAAATGGATAAGCGAGCTAAAAAGCGAATTGATGATAAAAGGATATATTTGGGAATAGGGAGTCAAATGAAGGATCTTGGACAGGTTTATTTAAGTTATAAACGTGCTAAAGCGGCTGTTTTAATGGCAATACAATTTAAATCACCAATAATATTTTTTGAGGATATGGGAGTATATCAGATTCTTTTTTCAATTGAAGATAAACAAATATTAACTGAAATGTATCATCGATTATTACAACCGCTAATTGATTATGATCAAAAACATCATGGTGAATTAGAAAAAACATTATTTTATTATTTAATTTATGGGGAAAGTCAAATAGCAATGGCTAAAAATTTATATATGCATCGAAATACGATTAATTATCGTATGAATAAAATAAAGGAATTATTGAATTGCCAATTAACTACTTTTGAAGAAAAGATGCCATATATGATATCATATTATATTAAAAAAGTTTTGGAAGAAAAAAACAGCTAAAGCTGTTTTTATTAATTAATCAAAAGTTACATATTGATTTTCTAATGGTGGTATTACGCTTAATTGTTCAACTGTTAAAATAGGAATATCTTTTTGATATTCTTGATCATAGCTAGTAGATATCTTTCCTTCAACAATAATCCATTCTTCAGGAATAAGTTTATTTGCAAGAGGACTTATACAAACCATTCCGATTAATGTTGTATCTTCTTCACAGCAAACTAAAGCTTGTCTTCCTAAAATAAAACCATTTTCAATTAAACGATCTAAACCTATAAATTTGCCTTTTAATTTTACTGTTTTATTTACATACTTACTAGGATGATCCATTGCATCCATACAGAAAATACCAAAATTATGATCCTCTATTTCTAAATAATCTTTATTAGTATCGAATGGTAAATCATCGATAATATTGGTTGTATCAATAGTACCATTTTCGAATTCATAAATAATTTGGGTATTACTATTAATTGCTTTAATATTATTTCTAAGCATTGATTTTTTAATATTTTTATTATAACGATTAAAAATAACTAAGTCACTGAATACAATTTGACCATATACTAAAGAACGCATATTATTTAAATACATACTAAAAGTATTGGCATTAATAGTAGTTAATACTTGTACAACATTCCAATTTCTAGGAATTTTTTCTTTTACAAAAGTATTTAAATCCATCATTCCATTTGCTTCGATGATAATTTGAGTAGGACGATGTTTTAATTCTAATTGCTTTAATTGTAAAGTAGTAACATTTTCATAATCAAGTATTTCTAAAGCAGCATTTGATTTTTTTAAAGAAGTTTCATTGTATGAAACTTCACCTTCTTCAAAACTGATTAATAAAGTATCTTCACCACTATAAAAATCAGGATTCATTAAAGTATCATTAATAAATGAAGTTTTCCCACTATCAAGAAATCCAGTAAAAATATAAACACGTGTTTCCATTAATTTACCTCATTAAATAAAACTAATAACTTATTTTCATCTAAATTTTCACCAATAACACAAATTCTTCCTGTAAAATCAGCTAGTCCTGTACGAATTTGGTATTCACCGGGAACTAAATCAAAATACAACCATTCATCCTCAGTGCTATCAACATAGCCCTTAGCTCTTAATATATTTCCATATTCATTTTGTGTACTTAATTTTTTTAAAATAATTTCTAACTGCATTTTTGAATATTTTTTAGGAGTTTGGATTCCCCAGCTAGTAAATACTTCATCAGCATGGTGGTTATGATGCTTGTGATGCTCATGATGACAATCGCATTCATGATGCTCGTGATGTTCATGATGATAACATTCATGCTCGTCATTTACTTGTTTTAATAAATCGTTTTGAAAAGAGATATTACTAAAAGCGTTAATGATTGCTTGTTTAGTTAGTTGAAGCCAAGGAGTAGTGATAATATTTGCATGATCATTATATTTTTTAATTATTTTAATACATTCATCTAGTTGAAAATCACTAATATCTTGTGTTCTGCTTAAAATAACTAATGAAGCATATTCAATTTGATTATTAAAGAATTCTCCAAAATTTTTCGTATATAAACGACATTTTTTGGCATCGATTACAGTTATATAATTATCTAAAATTAATTCATCACTTGAAACATTATTAACTGCTTTGATTACATCTGATAATTTACCTACTCCTGAGGGTTCAATAATAATTCGATCAGGATGATATGTTTTTAAAACTTCTTTTAATGACATTTCAAAATCACCAACTAGGCTACAGCAAATACATCCTGAATTAATTTCAGTAACTTCTATACCACTATCATTCATAAAAGTACCATCAATCCCAATTTCACCAAATTCATTTTCGATTAATACAATTTGTTCATCTTGGTAGACATCCTTAATTAATTTTTTTATAAACGTTGTTTTACCGGCACCAAGAAAACCAGATATAATATCAACTTTACTCATTAAATTCATCTCCTTATCTAAAACATTATAGCACTATGTTTTTTTTGGTACAAATAATATATTTTATTAAATTTTTATTAAAATATGGTCTAAATATATAATAAAAATATTACTATATGATAGATGAATTATGTTAAAATATAAAAGAGGAGGTAGCTATTATGGCTAAAAAAATTATAACTATCGCTAGAGAATATGGTTCAGGAGGAAGAATAATTGCTCAAAAGGTAGCAGAAAAATTAGGCATTGTTTATTATGATAATGAAATTATTGATTTGGCTGCTAAAGAAATGGGATTTGATGTCGATGTAATTAGAAAAGTTGCTGAACAAAAAGCATCTGGCTTTATGTATAGCTTATCATCAGGAACACTTAATTTACCTTTAAATGATCAGGTATATACAATGCAATCAAAAATTATTCGTCATCTTGCAAATTATGATACTTGCATTATTGTAAGCGGATGTGCTGATTATATTTTAGAAGATTATGATAATGTATTAAAAGTATTTATTCATGCACCATTGGAATCTAGAATTAAAAGGGTAAAAAATGAGTATCAAGAGATCCATGATGATTATAAAAAGTATGTAGTTAAAAAAGATAAATCAAGAAGTAATTACTATAATTATTATACTACTAATAAATGGGGACAATTAAAGAATTTTGATTTAACTTTAAATAGTGATTTAGGGTTAGATGAGGTAGCAAATATTATTGTAAATGTATATTTAAAGGGGAATTTTTAATTAATACATTAAGGGATACATCTATTATTTGTTTGGTAGTTTGTTGGTGTTTACATCTTGGAAAATAAATGGTACCCTAATATTAGAAATGTGGTGTTAAATTAAAAGAATAGAAAGAGTTAGTGTTTAAATTTTGAAAATAAATAAAAAAATGTTAATAATATAATATGGATGGTGATATGATGAAAAATTATAAAAAGATTATATCGGTAGTTTTAGGGTTATTACTGGTATTTAATGTTGTTGGATGTGGTAGTAATAATAAGGATACTACTAGTATTAAAAATGATTCAAAAGAATTTGCTGCCTATATAGAAAAATTACCTACTAAATTGCTTAGTGATAACGATATGAATTTAGAGTTTACTTTTGAAAATCCAAGTAATTATGGGTTTGAAGAAGAGTTGTTGGAATTGCCGTGTAGTGATGAAGAGGATTATAAAGAAAGTAAAAAAGAAAGTGATAAGATTTTAAAGGAATTAAAAAAATTTGATTATTATAAATTATCTAAGGATCAACAGTTAACATATGATATTTTAGTTGATAGTTTAGAAAGAGGAAGTTATATTTATAAATACTATGATTTAAGTAATAATTATTTAGGAAGTTTTATTAGCTTTCAAGCGCAGTTACCATTACTTTTAAGTGAATATACGTTTGAGCGGCAAAATGATTTAGATAGCTATTTTAATATGCTAGAAAGTGCGCAGGAAAATTTTTTAGAATATGCGGAAATTGAAAAAGCTCGTCAAGAAAATAAAAGTGGATTACCTAAAAATATTTTAGAAAAAACAATTGAGCAATGTCAAAATTATACTACTAATAGCGATGCTTATTTGATTGAAAGAATTAATAAAAGAATTGATGAAATTGAATTTTTAAATGATGAACAAAAAGCTGAAGCAAAACAAAAAAATGAACAATTAGTATCAGTTAACTTAAAAAATGCTTATCTTAGTTTAGAAGAAGAATTAAAGAAAATAACACCGACTAATACAGAAAATTTGGGATTACATTTTAGCCCAGATGGAAAAGAATATTATGAAGAGATGCTTAAAGCTGGAGTAGGGACTGATATGAGTGTTAAAGAAGTTAAAGAGTATCTTCAAAATAAAATGCTTGAAATTTATGAAGAACTAACAACATTGATACAAAAAAATCCAGATTTAGCTAATATGACAAATTTAAATGATGTAAAGTATTCAGATTTTACTTCTGTATCAGAAACATTAGATTATTTAAAAACAGCAATAAATATTGATTTTCCTAAAATTGATAATTTAAACTATGAAATTATTACTGTACCAGAAGCTTGGAAAGATAATTTCTCACCAGCGGCTTATTTACAAGGAAAAATAGATGCACCAATTGATACACCAGAATTAATTTATATAAATGGTGAATATTCACAAGATTTATTTGGAACAATTGAACATGAAGGTTATCCAGGACATATGTATCAACATACGTATTTTAAACAACAAAAGAATATTCCAACGGTAAGATATTTAATAGATTATAATGGGTATAGTGAAGGCTGGGCAACATATGTAGAATGGAATGGTTATAAATACGCCCCAGTAGAAGATAAAGATGTGTTACATCTTTTGAGTTTAAATGATAAATTTACGTCAATTGTAATTGCTTTAATGGACATTGGAATTCATTATGATGGATGGACATATGAAGATTATCAAAATTATTGGAAAGAAAATTTTAATATTGATGATGAAGAGGCAATGTTGGAACAATATAATTTATTTATTGAAACACCTACAAATTATTTACAATATTATTTATCTGGATTCTTGTTTGAAGATTTATATAATAATGCAAGCAAGGAATTAGGAGATAAATTTTCAGCAATTGATTTTCATGAAGTGATTTTATCTACAGGTCCTGCCCCATTTAAAATTTTAGAAAAGCAAGTAAATAAATATATTAGTTCAAATAAATAATTATTGAAAAAGCCTGACGAATAAATAGAAAACTATTTATTTTGTTATGGCTTTTTTATCTGTAATAAAAATGTAATAAATTATTATGTTTTTTGTAGGATTTTTATATGGAATTTTTGAAAAAATATTCTTTGTTTTTAGTTATCATTAGCTATATATCAAATAAAGGGGAATGTTGATGATGCATAGAAAAAGAAGAATTTCAAAAGAAAGTATTATTGTTATTATGGGTACTTTAGTTATTTTAGCTGGAGTGATTTTTTTTAATTTTGAACGAATTAATTTATTTTTAAAGGGTTATTCATTTAGTGAACAGAGTATTATTTTAAATTTAGGTGATGAAACAGTTAAACGTTTTTTGAATAGTAGTGCACTGATTGATATTAAATCGTGGAATGAGATTGATAATGATAAACATTATTTAGAATATCAAAAATATCAAGTATATAAAAAAGAATTATCAAAAAAAGAAGTAATTGAATATATTGATACATTTTATGATAAGTATTATAAAAATTTAATAAAATTAAATTATACTTATGATCAAATAATTTCATTAATGAAATATGCTTCAATTGATGATTTTCAAATGTTAATAGATAATAACTATAGTTATTCAAACATACAACCGTATTTAAATATAAATGGAATAACATTTAAAGATATAAACAAATATATATCATTAAATAAAAATCCAATTGAAGCTGTATTAATGACTACATATCCATTTATAAATTCAAAAAATCAAGTTACTAAAGAATATCAAATATTACAACCAGAAAAAATAGAGGTGTTAATCAAAAAAGGCTTTAGATTATCAAAAGATTATGAACCAAAAGAATTGGTTACACCAAATATTCCAATTGCACCTGATTGTAATAATAAAAAATTACGTAAAGATGCAGCTGAAGCTTTAGAAGACATGTATCAAGATGCATTAAAAAAAGGTTATCATTTAGTATTAAATAGTGGGTATCGCAGTTATGAAAGTCAACTGGAAATATATGAAGAATATTTTAGAAAGTATGATAAAACAACTGCAAGTAAACTAGTTTCAAAACCGGGTTCTAGTGAACATCAATTGGGTTTGGGTGTTGATCTTACTAGTCAAAGTGTTATTGATAAAAATAGAATGGTGTTTGGAGATAGTGATGAGTATAGATGGGTAGTAAAAAATGCGTATAAATATGGTTTTATTTTAAGGTATCCTAAGGAGCGTTGTTCTTTTACGGGAATTGCCAATGAACCTTGGCATTTTAGATATGTTGGTAAAAAAATTGCCAAAATAATATATGATAATGATTGGATATTAGAAGATTATATTTTAAAGTATGGATTTGATTATAAATTAAAGGAAGTTAGATGATGTGGATATTGGTCATTTCCACATTTTTTTATAGAAAATTAATGTATGTATGGTGTGGGTATGATTATTATGTTAAACTCTTTAAGTAAAGTGAATATTTTAAAAATTTCCAGGGAAATAATAGAAAAATGTTATTTTTTATATCATATAGTAAATTAAATACTGGTAATATTTATTAAGTAGATTTAAAATGCTTATAAGAATTTTAGAAAAAATAACTAATATTTTAATATAATGATGATGGAGGTATTTATGAAACGAACAAAACTGGATGATCGCGTGTTACCAAATTATACTCGTGGAGAAGAGATATTTAATATGGTAACCCATATTATTGGTGGGGTATTTGGAATAGCTGTATTAGTATTGTGTATTGTTTTTGGCGCTATTAGAGGTAATGGATATGGAATCGCATCAGGAATTATATATGGAATCTCAATGATTTTATTATATACTATGAGTAGTATTTATCATGGTTTATCGCCAAATACTAAAGGGAAAAAAGTTTTTCAAATAATGGATCATTGCTCAATCTTTGTTTTAATTGCAGGTACTTATACGCCGGTAGTATTATGTTCAATCCGACCAATCGATCCATTTTGGGGATGGACAATTTTTGCTGTTGTTTGGATTTTTACAATTATTGGAATTATTTTAAATGCGATAGATATTGAAAGTAACGCTAAATTTTCAATGATTTGTTATTTAGTGATGGGATGGTGTATTGTTTTTAAATTTAATTTATTACCAGAGGCAGTAGGGTTTAATGGAATTTTACTATTAGTATTAGGTGGAATTGCTTATACGATTGGGACAATTTTTTATGTTCTAGGAGATAAATTTCGCTATATGCATAGTATCTGGCATTTGTGGATATTGTTAGGAAGTGTGTTACATTTTTTGTGTATTATTTTGTATGTTATTTAAATTTGGGTGAAAAGAGGTAAATAATGAGTATTTTAAATGTTGAAAATGTGAGTCATGATTTTGGTGGCAGAACAATTTTGGAAAATGCGAGTTTTAGGTTATTAAATGGTGAACATATTGGATTAGTAGGTGCAAATGGCGAAGGAAAATCAACTTTTTTAAATATCATCACGGGTAAGATTAAGCCGGATGCTGGTAAGATTGAATGGTGTAAAAGAATTACAACCGGATATTTAGATCAACATACGGTTTTAAAAGCAGGTCAAACAATTTATGAAGTATTACAAGATGCTTTTAAATATTATTTTGATTTAGAACAAGAAATGTTATCGATGTATGAACAAATGGCAGATTGTGATAGTGAAACAATGGAAAAACTAATGGAAGAAGTTGGAGAAATACAGGAAATATTGGATCATGGTGGTTTTTATATGATTGATGTTAAAATCAAAGAAATTGCAAGTGGTTTAGGTTTAAATGATATTGGTTTAGATAAACCGGTAGATGCATTATCTGGAGGACAACGTTCAAAGGTTTTATTGACTAAGTTATTATTAGAAAATCCAATGATTTTGATTCTTGATGAACCAACTAATTATTTAGATGAACAGCATATTAATTGGTTGATTAATTTTTTAAAGAACTATGAAAATGCATTTATTTTAGTTAGCCATGATATTACTTTTTTAAATCAAGTTATTAATGTTATATATCATTTAGAAGATGGGGTTTTAACTAGATATAAAGGAGATTATAATTATTATGAGCAACAGATTGAATTGAAAAAAAGACAACAAGAAGCAAGTTATCAAAAGCAACAAAAAGAAATTGCTGATCTTGAAGACTTTATTGCTCGAAATAAGGCACGAGTGGCAACTAGAAATATGGCCAGTTCAAGACAGAAAAAATTAGATAAAATGGATTTGATTGCTAAACCTAAAGAAAAGATTAAACCAACGTTTTCTTTCCTTGAAGCAAGGACTCCAGGGAAGGTTTTATTTGAGTGTAAGGATTTGGTAATTGGTTATGATTCTCCTTTAACAAAACCAATGAATATTATTTTTGAAAGAAATAAAAAAATTGCGATTAAAGGAGTTAATGGTTTAGGAAAAACAACACTATTAAAAACACTAATTGGTATGCAAACACCATATAGTGGAACAGTAGAAAAAGATCCGTATGTTGAAATAGGTTTTTTTAAGCAAGAAGAAGCAGCTATAAATAAAACGGCATTAGAATATATATGGGATGAATTTCCAGATCGTAATAATGGCGAAATAAGAGCGATGTTAGCAAAATGTGGATTGACAACTGAACACATCCAATCTTTGATGAAAGTTTTATCCGGTGGTGAAAATGCGAAAGTTAGATTATGTAAGATTATGAATCGTGTGGCTAATGTATTAGTCTTAGATGAACCAACAAATCATTTAGATGTTGATGCTAAAGAATCTTTACAAACAGCAATTAAAGCTTTTAAAGGAGCTGTTATTTTAGTTAGTCACGAGCCAGAATTTTATTTGCCAATAGTAGATGAAGTAATTAATCTGGAAGAATGCTCAACGAAGATAATATAAAACAGATAGGTATAAATTAGACCTATCTGTTTTTAATAAATTTGATTAAAAGTTTTAAAAAAATTTTTTTTATTAAACAAATGAAATAACTCCAAATAATTCAGCTAATGCTAAAATTATCATTACAACAAAAATAGCTGTAATTAGTGAATAAATTATTTTTTTGTTTTTTGATAAGCTATCTTTAAAAATTATAAATGAAACAATTTTTTCTATAAAAAATATTAGTGAAAAACAAAGAAAAATAATACGATTTCTTTCAGGGAAAATGAAAGGAAATATAAAAATATATATAAATGATATAAATGTAAATACTCTATCAAACTGTATAAAATTTTCTTTTTTCATCTTAATTAGCCCTCCTTTAAAAATTTAGATAATTCTTTAGTTAATTTATCATCACTTTGATTAATATTTGTAGGAAATCTTGCAGGTTCTTGATTATTTTTAATATTTAAAATGATTGGGACTGTTGAAACATTATATTGATTACACATACTAATAAGTTCATCTGTAGAATAAATTTTATCGCTTTGCATAGTATATAAATCAAAAAATATATACCCATCAGTTATTTTAGTCATTTCATTGTTAAGTTTTATTTTACTTGAATTATATCCTATAATTACCAATGTTGATAATAATATTATAACTATCGATTTAGTTAATTCCATAAATTTTTGTTCTTTACTTATGAGTGTTTTATTTTAAACAGAGACATGAGTAAGAATAAAAGCTATTTGATAAAGAACTTATTATGCAATAATTTGATTGAAATATTTTGATAAATAAGAATGTATAAATGATAAATTTTTATTTTATTAAATCTTTTTTAAGAGTACTCTTTAATTATATTATATATACTGATTTGTTTTTTGTAAATAATATTTTGACATATTTTAAGATAAGTCTTAAAATAAGAGCGTGAGAGGAGGGGGTTATATTGAAGGATAAACGTATTTCTGATTTATCAGTAATAGATAATGCAATCAATGATGCAAAATATGTATTAGATGATGCAACACCATGTCAGAGGATTAGAAAAGTATTTATTTATTGGACAACTTATTTATTAGTAGTAAATTTGTTGTTTTATGCATACTTTAAAGTTTCTACACATACAGGTTTTTTTGAAAATGAGTTATTTTCTGTATACAGTAGGATATTCTGTATTTTATCAAATATAATATCGGTAGTTATATATATAAGAGCTACAAAAAAAGTCAATGTTACATTGAAAGAAAAAAATTTTTAAAAACATTTGCAGTTTTTCCTGTTTTATTAGCACTAATAAAAATGTTACCAGCGGTGTTTTACTATATAAATAAAGAAATTATGATGCAACTTTATGATACATTTTCATTCGATTTAGTTATTACATTTATTGCGCTTTTTTTTATAATGAAATATTTTAAGGATAAGCGATATAAATATCTATTGATAGGTTTGTTTATTTATATGTGTATAACATTTTTTCTAATGTATTATGTGGTTAATGTATATGTTGTACAATCTATAGATATGCTTATTTTTAAAATTGAAGATATTATTGGTATTATTAATGAATTTTCGTTTTATCAAATAGTTGTTTTTGGTTTATCAATTTATTTTATGAAAGATACTGATTCTAAACAATAAAGCGTTATCTGTATTAAAGATTTTGAATCTATAATTTGATTGTGGATGGTATTAGTTTATTTATTGTTGATCTAATCATTAATTGATTAAAAGAAGTATGATTTTGTATAATTGAAAATATGATAACTCATTGCAATAAAATGTATATAAAAATTAAGAAAAGGGAAAGAAGTTTTATAATGATAAATAATATTTTAAAAAATGTAAATATTATGAAAAAAATTATATTTTTGTTTTGTTTATTTTTAATTGTTGGTATAAATAGTAGTAATGTTAATGCTACTAACAAATTAACACCATATTATAATATAATCGATTCTATTAATGAAAAATATGATGAAGATTTGTATATTTTATCTAAAAAAGAGTTTAATGATTCACCTATGTATAGTAATTTTAACGGAGATTATTCATTATATTTAGATAACATTGCAGCTACTGATTTAAAAAAATTTGAGCAAGAATGCTTAAAAATTGTTAAAATTGAGGATGTAATCAATGTTTCTATATATTCAAATACCCGTTCAACGCTTGCTAAAAAAACTGTTCTTTTTTATAATGGGAATAATAGTATGACATTAACATATAAACATAATGGTTCAAAATTTGATACTTCGTATAATCCTAAGGTAGCAGTAACTCAAAATAATAAAAGAAACTATTTTTTAATGTCAAGTTATACAGGTTCATTTAAGAATTCTAATACAACATATTCAGTTATCGCCAAAGGAAAAACGTATTCAGCACAAGGTGTAATTGCAAATAAAACCTTTACAGTTAATTTTAATTTATAAGATTATATTAAAATAAAAAACGACAATGTTTTAATTTAAATCACATAAACATTGTCGTTTCTAACTTTATTATTTTTTTAGTTATTAATATTTTTAGAATATAGAAAATCTGAGATACTTAATATTATAATAAATGTATTTAATATGATAGTAAAAATAAAGGTAATGATGTTTAAATATAGCAATTATGATAATATTAAGTAAAGTCTTGATATTTTATTATTATGTGATTTTGATTAGTTATGATTTATAAATATGATGTAGTTAGTCATTTTTAAAATAGATATTTATGTAATTTTATTATAGGTAATAGGAGTTGTTTTGTAATATTATTTTGACATATTTTAAGATAGGTCTTAAAATATGTTTAAAAGAGGAGGAATTATATTGAAAGATAAATGCATTTCTAATCTGGATATTATAAATAATGCGATTGATGATGCGAAATTTGTTTTAAATGATACAACTCCATATAAAGGTATAAGAAAAGTATTTATTTACTGGATATGTTATTTATTAGTACTTAACTTATTTTTATTTATATATTGGCAATTAGTAAGTAATTTCCATTTTATTATAAGTGAGTCATTTTATACATTTAACAGAATTTTTAAGATTTCATTGAATCTAATAGCGATAATTGTATATGTAATAGCAACCAATAAAGTAAATATGACATTGAAAGAGAAAAACTTTTTAAAGACATTTACAGTATTTCCTGTTTTGTTATCATTATTAAAGATATTATTTTCTATTTCTTATTATCTTAATGCAGGAGTTATACTTCGACTTTATGATACATTTTCGTTTGATCTAGTTATTACATTTATAGCGTTGTTTTATCTTATGAAATATTTTAAAGATAAACGATATAATTATTTATTGATTCGTTTTTTTGTTTATATGTGTATAATCTTTTGTTTAAAGTTTTATGTAATTGATTTTTATAATATTTCCTCTATTGATATGTTTGTTTTAAGGTTAAAAAATGTTGTTAGTATTATGAATGAATTTTCACTTTATCAAGTGGTAGGTTTTGGTTTATCAATTTATTTTATGAAGAATGGTAATAATGGACAATAAAATAGTATCGACATCAAAGATTTTTGAATCTAAAATTAGATTACAGATGATAGCTAGTCTGTCTGTTGGTGATTTAACTTTCAATCAATTAAAAGAAGCATGTCGTTGCACAAACGGAAATATGACAACTCATACAACAAAACTTTTAGAAGCAGGATTTATCACCAAAGAAAAGACATTCGTACGTGATAAACCTCAAACAACTTACCATTTAACAACATATGGAAAAGAAGAATTTAATAAATATGTTAAACTTCTTTATAGTTTTATTGAATAAAATGAATATCTCAAATATATAAAAATCACTGTAAATATGCTAATCTACAGTGATTTTTATATATTCGATAAAGCGATGTTTTTTATCGTATAATAGCATGGATTATGTGAATAATTACTAAAATTGAAAAAATAATTGATAGTGATATATGAAATTTTTTCCAGTTTAGATTATTTCTTTTTAAAATATAAGCAAAAATAATAAGAATTAATAAACTTAACCAAGCTAGTTTACCAGTAACCATAGCTGTATTGTTTGTTTCTAAAATACCATGAATAATTGAACAAACAAGTAATGACCATGCTAAAGGAATGTGATAGTGTAAAATCTTTTTATTCATAGGAATAAAAAGACATAATAAAAATAAGATTAAACAAATTATTGTAATAATATTCATATTCCCTCCTAGTGTTAGATTAAACTAACTAATATATTATATAAAAAATAAATCTGAGTCAATAAAAAATATAAAACTTTTATAGTTTATGTTAAAATAACAAAGAGAGGATAGAACGATGGTAAAAAGATGTAGTTGGGTAGATGAAAATTCTACAATATATAAAGATTATCATGATCATGAATGGGGGAAACCTGTTTATGATGATGAAAAGTTATATGAAATGTTTTTATTAGAAACATTTCAAGCGGGATTATCTTGGATTACAATTTTAAAAAAAAGAGAATATTTTAAAATAGCATTTGATAATTTTGATGTTAATAAAATTGCAAAATATGATGAAAACAAAATTAAGCAGTTAATGGAAAATAAAGATATTATTAGAAATAAAAGAAAAATTGAGGCTGCTATTAAAAATGTAAAAATTTTTATTGAGATACAAAATGAATTTGGTAGTTTTTCAAAGTATTTATGGGGTTTTACAAACTATCAAATAATAAAGAATCAAGATGATATGATTAAAACCACATCAGCCCTATCTGATGAGATTTCCAAAGATTTGAAAAAAAGAAAAATGAGCTTTGTAGGATCAGTGACAATCTATTCTTATTTACAAGCTGTAGGAGTTGTTGATGATCATGAAAAGGGTTGTTTTTGTTATTGAGGAGGTTGTCATGAATAGAAAATATATTTTATTTGATTTAGATGGAACTCTTACAGATCCTATGCAAGGAATTACAAAATCAGTTCGTTATGCTTTAAATACTTTTGGAATAGAGATTAACGATTTATGTGAATTGATACCTTTTATTGGACCACCATTAAAAGATTCGTTTAAGGAATTTTATGGATTTAATGAAGAAGATGCTACTACGGCAGTTGAAAAATATCGAGAGTATTATCGAGTAGATGGTATTTTTGATAATAAAGTTTATGAAGGAATAGAAGAATGTTTAAAGGCATTAAGGAAAGAGGATAAAATTTTAGTACTTGCAACTTCTAAACCAGAAGTATTTGCAAAAAAAATAATGGATCATTTTAATTTAAGTAAATATTTTGATTTTATTGGTGGTAGTGAATTAAATGGAAGAAGTAAAAAAGGTGAAGTTATTGAATATGTTCTAAAAAGCAGGCAAATTAATTCTGGTGATGCAATTATGGTCGGTGATCGTATGCATGATATTATTGGTGCTCATGAACATAATCTACCATGTATCGCTGTTGAATATGGATATGGAAATATTAAAGAATTTAAACAATATCATGCTGATTATATTGTTAAAACTGTAAATGAATTACAAGCATTGTTATGTAATAAATAAATTAAAAAGAGATTTTAATCTTTTGAATAAATAAATTTAATGATTAAAAATCTCTTTTTGTTTGTTTAAAGGAAATGAATATAATAAAGTATTTAAGTATAAAATGATATTTATATAAATGAAAGCGGGATGAATAAATCATCCCGTTTCGTGTAATTTATTAATTATTTTCTTTTCTTTTAAATAATGTGTATCCCGCAACACTTAATAATGTTATTGTTGCAAATATTCCAGTTAAGCTTTCATCACCTGTTTTTACACTTGCAGTTGTATCACCGTTACTTATTGGTGCTTTTACTGTATTATCTACAGTTACTGTTTGTAAACCAGCCATTGCTTTTTCTAATTCAGCTTTTGCATTATCTACTTCTTTTTGCGTTGCATTTGGATTATCAAATACTGCTTTGGCTTCATTTAAGGCTTTTGTTAATCCATCAAATGTTGCCTTGGTATAATTTGCACTTTCTAATCCTTCTGCTTGATTGATTAAGTCTTTTAATAAATCTTTATTTGGAATTAATCTTAAGTTCAAGAAGGCTGTTACTAAATCGTTATATGCATTATTTACTTCTTTTTGCATTGCATTTTCATCGTTATATACTGAAACTGCTTCATTTAACTTGGTTTCAAATGTTGTCCATGTAGCTTCTGTATACTTAGTTGAATCTAATCCACTAACTTTATCGATGAATGCTTTTAATGCTGTTTTATCACCTTGTTTAAAGTCTAACATATGCATTGCATTTGCGAGTCTATCAAATGCATTATTTACTTCTTTTTGAGTTGCACTAGCATTATTATATACATCTTTAGCTTGTTGTAATGCTGCATTGAATTCTTCTACTACAGCTGGAATTACGTTATCTAGATTAGCTTGGCTTGCTAGATCGATAGCGATACCTAATGCTGTTTTGTCTGTTTTTTCTAAGTTTACAACAATTGTATGTGTTGCTCCAGCACTTTTAGTAGTATCAATTGTAAAGCTTCCATCATCATTAATAGTTACTGTATCATCTTTTTGGATTACATTTTCATAACCTTTTTCTAATTTGATATTTAAAGTAACATTTTTTTGTTTTGGATCGCTAACATTAATTGTCATGATTCCATCTTTTGTTTCAGTATAAATAGATGCTGAATCATTTACAGTAATACCTTCTACAGTGACTGGATCCATTGTCCATACATTCATTGCAAATACACCATTTGCACTATCTTTAATTGCTTGAACATCAGTATCATTACGAACTACTTCAATTGTGTTATTTTTTGCAAAGTTTTCAAGCTCAGCTTCGCTACTTCCTGGTAAGATAACATATTCATAACTGTCATTATTTGCAGTTTGACCATGATTGATCCCCATTTTAAAGAATGTATTTGTATAATCAATATCATTTACAAAATATTCATTTATATCATTATATCTACCAGTTCTTGTGTCTTTAGCAAAGTCAACATTACCACCGTTAATAAAATAATATCCAATATTATTATTTTCACCAGTACCAGTAAAATGAACATATGAACCATCATCTAATGTTTTACTTTCTTTAGTTTTGTCCCAATTAACTCCATTAATTGAAATTTTGTTTTCATCACTTGTCATCATACGATTTTCTACAGTCGTTTCAATACTTGCAGAAGTAGAACCTGTGATATTTGTTCCTAAATTTACAATCATTCCATTTAAGAAGAACCAAGATTTTTGAGCTTTTAAGTTCATTCCTAATCCTAAATTTGTTGAATTGTAATACATTGCGGCACTACCATTTGTACCATTTGTTGTACCACCAATCCAAGATTGCGGTGAAGTTTTATTGTAACCAACACCATCTTTTAATTCTTTAGTATCTACAGTTGTTCCAGGTAAACGATATGGATCAACTGTAGGCCAATACCCTTCGCCATATTGTTTTAAATCATCATTATAGATATATAAGACACCAGAACCGCTTTCCCTTAGTTAAAGATATGAACCCTCTTTATCAATCTACTTTTCCAATAAATCGGTAGTATATCTCTATTTCCTGTATTCTTTCGTTCTCCT
>JAGZCC010000012.1 GCA_018369555.1 Thomasclavelia spiroformis | reverse complement strand
CTCCACCATTTAAATTAAAGAAGCCGGCTTAGCTCAATTGGTAGAGCAACTGACTTGTAATCAGTAGGTTGAGGGTTCAAGTCCTTTAGCCGGCACCATTTTATATGCGGGTGTGGCGGAACTGGCAGACGCACTAGACTTAGGATCTAGCGCCTTCGGCGTGCAGGTTCGATTCCTGTCACCCGCACCATTTTTTTTATTTGTACTTAAACGATGTGACTTTTATCATATCGTTTTTTTGTTTTACAGGTTGCTCATATATTTAGGATAGAGGTTTTTAATAAGTGTAGATGCCAATGAATCCATATAGTGGCTTATAATTTTTACATTACATGATGTAAGAAAAATGGTAGCAAATTGATTAAATGTAATGGAATTTAAAATCCAATAGTAGCCAAGATACAGAATGATTGAATATTAAATTATGCAATATGAATGTATGTTTTGATGAATATTTGCTAGTACAAAGTAAATAAAATGAAATATATACCTAGAATGACTGTCAAAAGGTAAAGATTAACGCTAAGAGACATAATTTATGCCATTATATTAGATAGTATTTATTAAAAAGTATAAAGGCCAGTATAAATTATTTTATAATAAGTTGATTTATCAAGATGAATAATTAAAATTAATTTTAATATTATCGCGTCTAGTTTTTATTTAAGTATCGTTTTTATTTTGAACATGTATCATTGTTGTTGTTGAATATTAGATTATTAGTAAACAAATTTTTAATTATTTATGAAAAAAGTAAAATATGTTTATTTTAAATATTTTTAAAATATATAGCATATTTGACAAATAATCTTAATAATGATAATCTAGAACCAGATAGAGATTAATTATATAGAAAATGTACCGATTAATGGTACTTTTTTTTATGAAAGTAGGTGAGTGAAAATGAGAAGTGGTTTTGGTAAAAGAAAAATGTGGGGTTTAGTAGTATTTGTGATTATATGTTTAGTTGTTATTGTGAGTTCAATTACATATGAAAAGGATTTGTTGAAGTTAAAAACGGAATCTGTAAACGTGGAGTATGGGCAAAGTGTTTCTACTGATTTAAATGATTATTTAGATTTTAGTAATTTAAGTAATAAAGAGAAAAATGATGTTTTAAAAAATACAAAATATAAATCTAATGTAGAAAATGAACTTGAAACAATAACAAATCAAGATAATACTATTTCTCAAAAAGATAGAGGATTTGCGAAAATAGGTAATTATAAAATTACTTTGACATATAGAAATGAAGTAGAAGTGATAAAAGTTAAAGTTAGGGATACAGTTGCTCCTCAAATAAATGGCCCTGATAATATAGAAATTATACAAGGGACAGATTTAACAACATTTAATTTTAAATCATTAATATCTGCAAGTGATTTATCACAATTAAATGATATAATGATTGACTATAGTGCGATTGATACAAATACGCTAGGTGAATATATGGTTAAAGTGTTTGTAGAGGATGTAAACAAAAATAGGACTGAAAAAGAATTTAAAGTTACGATTATTGAAGCAATGCTAGATATAGAACAACAAACTACAATAAATTCTCAAACAAATAAGATTACTAATAAAAAAGAGCGTCCAAATACTTCAAATAGAAATTCGAGTAATCCAAATTCATCAAATAATAGTTCGGGTAATAATGGGGCTTTTGATTCAGGAAACGATGAAAATAAAGGGAATACTAATGAAAGTAATTCAGGAAATAATGGAGGTTCATCTAGTGCAGAAATTAAGCCAGTAGATCCAAATCCCCCAAAAATTAAGGTTTATTGGGCAAGGTGCGGATGTGGATATTATGTGGAATCGACTGCTTCTATAGAAGATGCCAAAAATAAACTATATTTAGCAGGTCATGGAAATGGGAATAATGGAATGTCTAATAATGGAGATTGTTATCATTACCGGTATGGTGTAATAGACAAATAGATTTGATAAATATATAAGTTTATTATGTAAATGAGGTTAAAAGTTATGTGTATATGTAAATGGATATTTAAACCATAGACAATCGAAAGATTGTCTATTTTTATTTTTGCGGTCAACTTATTTTAATTAGTTATAAAACCGATTTAGAGAAGTATAATTGATATTTTAAACTTGTATCAATATAATGATGATATTTTAAAGTCCTAAGCAATGACAATAAACTGCAAATAATTTGAAAGGATATTATATATGAAAAATAAATTTTCTAAATTAAGAAAAATTGTTATTGCATTAATAATGGTTTTTTCTATGTCTTTTTCAGGAATTGTTAATGTAAGTGCATGGGATAATAGTATACCTCATGAATTTACACGAGTAAAAAAAATTAAATATCCAGAGTGGTGGGCGAATAAAGTACCAGGAATAAGTGAATGGAGTACTTTTTCTACTAAGTATAATGGTAAATGGGCTTATTGTTTAGAATCTAGTAAAAATGTTCCTCAAGATGGAAATTATGTAGCTGATGTTATTGAAAATAATGAGGCGGTAAGAAAACTGATGTATTATGGATTTGGTGGGCCTGCACCATATGGGGAGTTTGCTGATAGTTTTGATTTGAAAAGTGTGATTTGTCCTGATGATAGTTATTTGTCAAATGATGATGTAAAGTATCTTTTAACACACATATTTTTAAGTGGGGCATATAGTAGCGATTGGAATGGATTTGATGAACAGAAATTTAATCAAATATTTGGTGGCACATATGGTAGCGATATAATGAATATATATCGAAGAATATTAGAATTACCTGAACCGGGATATGTAAAATTTAATCCAGGAAATGCTGGTGGATTTAGAGCGGAATTTAATGCTTCTTTTGATATTGCTTCGAAGCAACAAACTACGAATGTTATAAAATTAGAAGGGAATACTAATGCAACTATTAATATTCCTTTAGCTGCAAATGTAACTATCCATATTTCTGATGGAAATATGCAAACAGGTGGTATAGCCACTGTTCATGGTGGACAAAGTTTTTATTTTACTGCACCTTGTGATGGAGCACCAGCTGATTTACCTATTACAGAGGTTACAGGTGATAATTGTGGGATATTTACAGCTTTAGCCATTAAAACAGGTTCAGGGTCTATACAAACTGAGGGCAGTTGGGTTTGGGATCCGGATCGAAGTCACTTATATTTACAAATAGATTGGATGGATTTTGGTAAAATAGAAATTACTAAGACAAATACAAATCATGATTTGATAGATGGTGCTGTTTTTAATTTGAAATCAATTTCTTTTGAAGGTTATAGTAAAGATATCACTGTTAATGACGGTAAGTTTGTTGTTGATTGTTTACCAATTGGTACTTATGAATTAAAAGAAATCCAAGCACCGGATGGTTATTTATTAAATGAAACAGTTTATACTATTACAGTCAATAAAGATCAAACTGCTACTCAAACTGTTGTAAATGAAGAACCTACAGGTTCAATAGATTTAATGAAAGAAATCAACAGTGATTTAACTGATGGCAATATTGGAGATGCTTATTTAAAAGGTAACGAATATGCATTAAAAGCTAAAGAAAAAATTACTAATAAAGCAGGTACAGTAACTTATTTTGAAAAAGATGCAGTTGTTGATACACGGGTAACTGATGAAAAGGGTAAGTTAAAGTTTGATAATTTACATGTTGGCAAATATTATATTGAAGAATCTAAATCTAATGAAACATTGGTATTAAATCCTAATGATATTGATGTAAGTATTGATTATGAAGGGCAAACTGTTTCTAAAATTCTACGTTCTACAAATACTGATAATCGTGTCAATATGCAAAAAATACAGGTACATAAATTTGGTGAAAAAGAAAGTGAATCAGGAATTTTAAATGGTTTAGCTGGAGCAGAGTTTACATTCAAACTAAAAAGTGAAGTTGATAAAGTTGGATGGGATAATGCTAAGACGTATGATGTAATTACTACTGGTAAAGATGGACGTGCAACTACTAAATATTTACCTTATGGTACTTATTTGGTAAGAGAAACCAAAACACCTCAAGATTATATGACTGCACCTGATTTTACTGTATCTATAACAAAAGATTACAGTGAATATGAAGATATTGACCAAATCAAGATTATTGACATCAATAATCGTCCATATACAACCCAATTGAAACTTGTAAAAAAAGATTTAGATAGCGATAAGACAGTAACTTTAAATAGTACAACATTTAAAGTTAAAGCAAGAGAAGATATTGTGTCTAATGGAAAGGTAATATATAAAGCTGGAGATACAATTAAACAAAAAATAAGTGGTAAATGGTATGATAGTTTTACTACAAGTGCTGATAATGTAGTTGTACCAGATGGTTCATTTGAAATTGATGGTGAAATGGGAAGTGTAATATTACCGCTACAATTGGATGCAGGTAAGTATTACATTGATGAAATTAAAACACCAACAGGATATCTAGCATTAGAAAGTAGAGTTGAATTTGATATTGAAAATATCAGAGATTATGACAAGGATGAAGATAATGATCCACTTTTAGAAGTGGTTGTTAAAAACGACAAACCTGTAGGCGAATTGATTATTAATAAATCAGTTGATTTAAATGAAAATATGGGTACTAATTTAGTTGAAATTGATGATTTGAGTGGTATTAAATTTAGATTATCTGCTAAAGAAGATATAATTGATCCCGCTGATGGCAGTGTTATCTATGTAAAAGATGCTACTGTAGGAGAATATAATTTATCAAAAAATGGTAAATTAGTGGTAAGTGATTTATCAATGGGAGTTTATGAATTACAGGAAATTAGTACACTTGATGGATTGGTATTAGATGGAACAAAACATGAAGTTAAATTTGAACAAAGTGATTTAACTACTAAGGTATATACAGTTACACAAGATTTAGTTAATAGACCGACAGAAGTGGAGATTAGTAAGCAAGACATTACAACAAATAAAGAGTTACCAGGAGCACATTTAAAATTAGAAGATATTACTACCGGTAAAGAGATTCTTATTGAAGAATGGGTATCTGATGTAAATCCACATGTAATTAAAGGGTTAATTGTTGGTCACAGATACCGCTTAATAGAAACAATGGCCCCATTAGGTTATAAAATAGCACAATCTATTGAATTTACAGTTGAAAATAAAGAAAGTGTTCAAAAGGTAGTAATGTATGATGAATTATTGCCACAGCCTAAAACAGGAGATTCAATAAATATGAAATTATATATAGGAATAGTTATGTTTTTAGGAATTGGGTTGAGTGCTTATATATTTTTGAAAAGAAAAGGCGTAATTAAAATTTAATATTGTTACTAAGGTTTGAAACTGTTTATAATGGCTTCAAACCTTTTTGTTTTTAATAAATTATTAAGGTAAAATTTATGTAAATGAAAATTACAATTTTTTATAATTGTTAGTGCTATTATGGGATGTTAAAATTTGACTTAAATAATAAATTATTTTGTGATAATTTTATTATTTATGATAAAAAAGAAAATACTGATAAAATTATTATTGAGATAATAAAAATATAGAGATTATGGGTATGATTTATCAAGGGGGAAAACTGATTTTGGAGTTAAATTAAAAATTAATCGGTATATCAAATGAGAATATCGAAAAGAATTAGTGGTTATTTTAAAAAATTATATATAATAGCTGTATTTACAAATAAATAATAAAGAAACAAAGTTTAAAATATTTATAGAAGTGGTAGAAAAGATATTATTTTGATTAAGAATCAATATCTTTTTCACATAGTTATGGATTTGTTGAAGTAAACAACAAATTCTAACTCATTAAGCACATTTGATATTGTAGAAATAAAATAATCAATTTATTAAAAAATGTTATATGGCATCTTTGATGAATGATACTGATTTTAGACCAATAGATTTAATTCAAAGAAAAACAGCACAATTTGTACTGTTTAATTCTTTTTACTTATTATCAAGTAAGTATCCAAAATATGATTTTATTCTTTTTATTTGATACTTATATTATAAGGATTGATGCTACCAGGAAGGACTTTAAGGTGGTCTTTTTTTAAATAATCATTAATTACATCACATAATTCATTGATGTCACAACTACTACCATGACATTGTAAAAATAGACTTTGGCTACCGCATGCATCATGTAATTTTAATGTGTAATCATAATTTTTTTGTTTTAATAAATTATTAATATCTTGTACTTGAAAAATCGAAATAGTTTTCATATTTTTGACTCCTTTTATTAAAAATAATGGTATAATTTTTATATAAAAAAGTCAAGGAGGATAGATGATGGCAATTTTGGAAATTGAAGAAGCAACTAAGATAGCACATAAGATGGTTGTATATATAGAAAGCGAGCAAAGGGATCTTAAGGTTGATGAAGATAAATTTGATGCTTTATGGCAAAGTATTTATGATGTTTGTTCACTAGTTCATTTTGGTATTCTAGATGAATTTTTAAGTGAATCTGAGTATTTAGAAGGAGTGCAGTGGTTAAAAAAATATCAACATCTTACTAAAGGTTATAAAACAAAAGAAATTGAATTTTAGAATATTTAGTACTAGATAATACAAATTAGGGTGATAAAAAGTAAGATGAGTTATACAGATGGAAAACTTAAATAGTTTTTCCTTTTTAACATTGATAGATTTTAAAAGAGAATAGCAATTATAATTATTATAAAAAATAGGCATATAGGTTTAAATTATGTGCATAAAATGAAGCAGGTGATAGAATGAAAGTTGTTGATATGCATTGCGATACTATTTTAAGAATATATGATGAAGGAGGTAGTTTATTAGAAAATAACTTTAATATTGATTTAAAAAAGATGTTAAAAGGGGATTATTTATTACAAAATTTTGCAATGTTTGTAAATCTTAATGATTCTATTGATCCTCTTATAAAAGCTCAAAAGTTAATTGATTTGTATTATAATGAAATTAATAAATACCCTGATATAATTAAACCAATATTTAGTTACCAAGATATTATTGATAATCAAGATGTTGGTTTGATGTCTGCTATGTTAACACTTGAAGAAGGTGCAGTGGTTAATCATGATTTAGCTCTTTTGCGCAATTATTATCGTTTAGGGGTTCGAATGATTACTTTAACTTGGAATTATCCAAATGGTATCGGATATCCTAATATAACAAATACAAAAGATTATCAGAATTTATATCATATAAATACTAAGGATGGTTTAACAGAGTTTGGAATTGAATACGTTAAAGAGATGGAACGTTTAGGGATAATTATTGATGTTTCACATTTAAGTGATGCTGGTTTTTATGATGTTTTAAAATATACTACAAAACCATTTGTAGCTTCGCATAGTAATGCTCGTAGGATATGTGGTGTTGGAAGAAATTTATCAGATGAAATGATTAAAGAGTTGGCTAAAAGAAATGGTGTAATGGGAATTAATTTTTGTGGGGATTTTTTAAAAACTACAGCTAGTGGTAATGTTCGTTCTTGTGTTGAAGATATGGTAAAGCATATTTTATATATTAAGAATTTAGTAGGCATTGATTATATTGGATTGGGTAGTGATTTTGATGGAATCTCACAAAATCTTGAGATAAAAGATGCTTCAATGATGTCGTTATTAAAAGAGGCATTATATGTTGCTGGATTAGATGAAGAAGAGGTGTCTAAAGTTTTTTATAAAAATGTTTTGCGTGTATATCAAGAAATTTTAACCAAAAAATGACAGGTATTTGATTTGTTTGTTATTTTAATTGGTTATTAAGCAAATAATGGAGTTTTTTAGTAGAAATTTGAAGAGAATAATAATTCTTTTTTGACTGCATTATCAGTATTATATAATTATATGGATGTTGAATAACGTAAAAAGATGACAAGAAGGGATACTTGTCATCTTTTTAAATTATTAGTTATTAGGGAAAGAATACTAATATTTATGTGATATCAGGGAAGGATATCATATGTTTTTGTAGTCATGTATTGAAGGGAAAATCAATTACTTTTTGACTACATTGTTAGTATATAACAAGACAATGTTAATAATGTATCATAATTGTATTAAAATATGTGATAGATATATTTTATTGGTAATATAGAGGCTATTTTAAATTATTGAATTATAGTGTATAATACTGCTAAGATGGAGGAGTTAAAATGAAAAGTTTATTTAATCAGTTGGTTATTTATTTAGACACTGCAAATGAAATAGATACAAATTATAATATTGCATGGTATGTAGTTCGTAATTTCTCTAAAATAACCGATATGTCAATTAATGAACTTGCAGATAAATGTTATGTTTCTCCAGCTACAATTTCTCGGTTTTGTAAATCGTTAGGTTATGAAAATTATCTTCATTTTAAACAAGTATGTACTTTAGATAAAACATTTGATAATTATAATATAGATTTAACGAATATGAGATACAAACCTAAAGAATGTACAAAATATTATTTAAAAAATATATGTGATGAAATTTCTAAATTGTCAAGTATATTAGAATGGGATATAATTGATGAGGTTTTGCAAGTTATTCAAGGTAGTAAAAAGATTGTTTTTTTCAAAACTATTTTTTACATTTTGTATCTTTGTATTTTCAAATTGATTTATTGAACTTAGGTAAACTAGTATATGCACTAGTGGAATATAAAAAACAATTAGAATATGCTAAGTCATTAAATGAAGATAGTATAGCAATAGTAATTGGAGATGATGAATATATTCGAGATAATTTTAGAATAATTCAGTATCTAAAAAGATCAAAATGTAAAATTGTTTTATTGACTAATAAACAAGATATTAAGATAAGTATGGACTATATAATTAGGTTAGAAAGTAATATGTCTAAATATACTTTACTTGCAATAATAGAATTAATGATACATAGATATCGCCCATTATATTATCTTTATTAAGAAAGGAAAAGTTATGCGAGAAATAAAATGTGAAGATATAATTAAAACAGTAAAAAAATTATGCATAGAAGCAGCATGTAATTTACCTAGTGATGTTTTTAAAGCTCTTAATGATAGGAAAAATGAAGAAACTTATTCACTAGCTAAAAAAACAATTGATGTATTAATTGATAATGCTAATTTAGCTCACGATAAAATGATGCCAATATGCCAGGATACTGGGATGGCATTTGTTTATGTCACTCTTGGCCAAGAGGTCCATGTTGATGGTGATTTAAAAGCTGCAATTAATGAAGGGGTTCGCCAAGGGTACCAAGAAGGATATTTAAGAAAATCAATAGTTCAAGATCCTTTGTTTGATAGAATTAATACAAAAGATAATACTCCAGCAATTATTTATTTTGATATTGTTGTGGGTGATGAATTTAAAATTATAGTTGCCCCAAAAGGGTTTGGTTCTGAAAATATGTCACAAATAAAAATGTTGAAACCAAGTGATGGTATACAAGGAATTAAAGATTTTGTTTTAAAAGTTGTTAATGATGCAGGACCTAATGCTTGTCCGCCAATGGTTATTGGAGTTGGAATAGGGGGCTCATTTGATAAAGTTACTCAACTTTCAAAAAAGGCAATGATGCGAGAGATAGGTAGTCATCATCAAGATGAACGTTATGCAAATTTAGAAAAAGAATTATTAGAAATGATTAATGCTACTGGAATTGGTCCAGCTGGATATGGTGGAAAAACAACAGCTTTATCATTGAATATTGAGACTCATCCAACTCATATTGCCGGAATGCCGGTTGCGGTTAGTATTTGTTGTCATGTAGCACGTCATAAGGAGGCAAATTTATGATTTATTTAAAGACACCACTTACTGTTGATAAGATAAAAAAATTACATGCTGGTGACGAAGTAATGTTAAGTGGTGTAATTTATACTGGTAGAGATGCTGCACATAAGCGCTTAATGACATTAATTGAAGAAGGAAAAGAATTACCATTTCCTTTAAAGGATCAAGTTATTTTTTATGTTGGTCCAACACCAAGTAAACCAGGAGAAATTTTTGGTAGTGGAGGTCCAACAACTTCTGGGCGAATGGATGCTTTTGCCCCAATGTTAATTAAAATGGGATTGCGCTCAATGATTGGAAAGGGTTATCGTCAGGCAAGTGTTAAAGAAGCTATTGTTGAAAATAATGGTATTTATTTTGGGGCTATTGGTGGAGCAGGAGCAATGATGTCAAATTGTATTAAAAAATGCGAAATTATTGCTTTTGATGACTTAGGTCCTGAGGCGATTAGAAGGTTAGAGGTAGAAAATATGCCACTGGTAGTTATTATTGATAGTGATGGTAATGATCAATATATCTTAGGTAGAGAAGATTATTTGAGTACATGTAAGTAGTTAGGAGTAAGATTATAATGTTTAAAAAAAGAAGAGATTATTCATATTACAGTTCATATAATTATGGGCATAAAAGTCGATTAAAGGTTGGAAGAGTAGCAATTGTTGCTGTAGTAGCAGTTGTTTTGGTTGTTGGTTTAGTAGTGTCTTTAAATTTGAATCGAATTAAATTATTAGCTAAAGGTTATTCTTTTTCACAAGCTAGTGAAATACTATCTTTATCATCAGAAGATGAAGATGAAATTTTATCTCATGATAAAATGGATCATATTACTAATTGGATCAAGCAGTCACCAGAAGTATCTTTATATGATGAATATGAAAGATATTTAATGATTAATAAAGATACTAAATATGATAAAGTCATTGAAAATGTTGATAGTTTATTTAAAAATGGTGTACCAAAATTAAAAAGCTTAGATTATACTGAAAAACTTATTTGGAATTTGCTTGAAGAAGGTGCAAATCAAAAAGATTTTCAATACTTAATAAATCATAAATATACAGCTGGTGATATTAAACCATATCGTAAAGTAAAGGGGTATAAATTACAAAATTTAGAAGGTTATATGAATGCATATAATACTTGTAAAAATTATAATTATGCTGTTTGTATTACAAATTATCCATTTATTATTTCAAGTAATGGCGAACCTGAAACAAAATATACAATTACAAATCCAAGTAATTTATTGACATTAGTAAAAAAAGGATTCTATTTACCAGATAATTACGAACCAGAATTAGTAGATCCAGAAATTCCAGTTGCACCTGATTGTCAAAATTCTAAAATGACAAAAGAAACATCAGATGCTTTAACAAAAATGTACAAAGCTGCTAAACAGGAAGGATTAAATTTAGTAGTAAATAGTGCATATCGTTCATATCAAACTCAAGTAGAAACAATGGCAGATTTTGTAGCGCGTTATAATACACAGTATGCTAATGAATATGTTGCTCAACCAGGAGCAAGTGAACATCAAACTGGTTTAGGAGTTGATTTAACTAGTCAAAGTGTTGTTGAAGGAAAAAGAATTACTTTTGGTGATACTGAAGAATATCGTTGGGTAATTAAAAATTGTTCAAAATTTGGATTTATTATTCGTTTTGAAGATGGTAGTAATGATGTTACTGGTATCGCTCATGAACCATGGCACTTACGCTATGTAGGAGAAGACGTTGCAAAAGAAATTCAAAAAAATGGATGGACTTTTGAAGAGTATTGTTTGTACAATAACGTTATGCCTAAAGTTAAAGAACAATAATCTAGAGTTTTCTCTAGATTATTTATTTTTATGTTAGAGGTGATAGAATGAAAACTTTAATTACGACGTTAAATTCTAAATATATTCATAAATCTTTATCTTTGCGTCTTTTATATGTCGCAACAAAAAATTATCATGATGTTGATTTTTGTGAATATACGATTAAAGAGGATCTTGATAAAATTAAAAATGAGATTATTGCTATGAATAATCAAGTTGTTGCTTTTAGTGTGTATATTTGGAATGTTGATTTAATTAAAATTTTATGTAGTAAATTAAAAAAAGAAAATAAAGAGTTGATTATTATTTTAGGGGGTCCAGAGGTTAGTTATGAGATAGACTATTTTTTAGATAATTTTGATATTGATTATGTAATTAGTGGAGAGGGAGAAATTGTTTTTAAACAGCTTTTAGATTGTCTGGAAAATAGAGAAATTGTTAGTATTCAAGGGGTTAGTAGTAAAGATAATCGTGATTATCGGCAAAGTAAACCGGTTGATTTGAGTTATATTGAATCATTAGATTCGCCATATTTATTAAAAAGAGATTTAGCTGATATGTCTAAGCGAGTTCTTTATTTTGAAACAAGTAGAGGATGTCCATATCAATGCCAGTATTGTTTGTCTTCTTTAGAGAAAGGGTTACGTTTTTTTAATTTAGATTATTTAAAAAAACAAATTGATTTATTAATGAAAACCGATGTTAAGGTTATTAAATTATTGGATCGAAGTTTTAATGCTAAAACAGAACATGCATTGGCTATTTTAAAGTATATATTTGAAAATTATCGTGAGGGTGTACAATTCCAATTTGAAATTAATGGTGATGTGTTAGATCAAAGAATAATTGATTATATAAATGATTATGCACCAGAGGGGTTGCTTAGATTTGAGATTGGAATTCAATCGACATATGAACCAACTAATGAAATTGTTAAAAGATATCAGGATTTTAAGAGATTAAGTGAAGTGATTAGAGAATTACAAACTAATCATAAAATTGATTTTCATTTAGATTTAATTGCAGGTTTACCGCTAGAAAATTTAGAAAGATTTGCAAAATCTTTTGATAATGTATTTAGTTTTTATCCTAAAGAATTGCAATTGGGTTTTTTAAAATTGCTTAGAGGAACTAGTTTAAGAAAAGAAGCTAGTAAATATGGATATATGTATGATAGTAAGCCACCTTATGAATTAATATGTAGTAATGATCTTACAAAGGATGATATTTATAAAATTCATTTAGCTGAAGATATGTTAGAGAAATATTGGAATAGTGGTAAAATGCCAATTACAATGAGTAAAGTTATGAAACAGGTTGCTTCGCCATTTTATTTCTTTTTAAATTTAGGACAATATTATCAAGAACATAATTTTAAAAGAATTAATTTTCAAAATGATGAGTTATTTAGGTATTTAAATGAATATTTAGATAATAAATATATAGATGAATTAATTGAAGATTATTTATTACTTGCAAAAATAAAACCTAAAAGATGGTGGAAGGCTACTCTTGATAAAGAAAATAGTCGAAAAATCTTACATATGTTAATAGAAAAATATGATTTAAATCAAGAAGACTTATTTAGATATAGTATAGTAGAAGAATTAGAAAAATATTACATAATTGCAACTTATAAAAATTATCAAGTTATTGTAAATAAATATCCTAAAGCATCTTAGTAAATACTAAGATGTTTTAATCTAAAAATATAATATTAAAATCTTTATTGATAGATTATATTAAATGATTTTTTATAATAAGTAAGATATACTAATTGTATGGAGGAAGACGTATGATAGAAAATATAAGAAAACGAGATGGACGTTTAGTTCCTTTTAAATTAGATAAAATAGCTGGTGCTATATACAAAGCTTTTCAGGCATGTAGCAGCAAATATGAATTAAAAACAGCATTAGAAATTGCCAAAATAGTTGAAAAAAATTTAGAAAAGAAGCAAAGTGCTTTACCGACTGTAGAATTAGTTCAAGATACAGTGGAAGAAGTATTAATTGAACAAGGATTTGTTCGAGTTGCAAAGGCATATATTTTATATCGAGCAAATCGAACTCGTGAAAGAGATATGCGATCACGTTTAATGAAGACATTTGAAGAAATAACATTTTTTGAAAGTAAGAATAGTGATTTAAAAAGAGAAAATGCTAATGTTAATGCCGATGCACCAATGGGAACAATGTTAAAATATGGAACAGAGGCAGCAAAACAATTTAATGAAATGTTTGTATTAAATCCTAGACATGCTAAAGCTCATGATAATGGGGATATTCATATTCATGATATGGATTTTTTAACTCTTACAACTACATGTTGTCAAATTGATATAAAAAGATTATTTGAAAACGGTTTTTCAACAGGTCATGGTGTATTGCGGAGACCAAATAGTATTAGTGTTTATGCAGCACTTGCTTGTATTGCGATTCAATCTAATCAAAATGATCAACATGGTGGTCAAGCAATACCGAATTTTGATTATGGAATGGCTCCTGGAGTAGCAAAATCTTATATAAAACATTTTTATCATAATTTAGCTAAAGCAATTAGTTTACTTGAAAATATAGATGGTGAAAAAATAGCAACTATAATTAAAAATAAGTTGGTATTAAAACCAACATTAGATAATAATAATGAATTTAATGAAGCAATAAAAGTTGAATTATTGAATAATAATATTGAAAATCTTGATAAGATTATCGAATTTTCAAATAAAAACGCTTATCAAGAAACAGATAAAGAAACATATCAGGCAATGGAGGCATTTATTCATAATTTAAATACAATGCATTCAAGAGCTGGAGCTCAAGTACCATTTAGCTCAATTAATTATGGAATGGATACGTCTAGTGAAGGTAGAATGGTAATGAAAAATATATTATTGGCTACAGATGCTGGATTAGGTCATGGTGAAACACCAATTTTTCCAATTCAAATTTTTAGAGTAAAAGAGGGAATAAACTATAATGAGGGTGAGCCTAATTATGATTTATTTAAATTAGCGTGTAAAACCTCAGCTAAACGTCTATTTCCAAATTTTTCATTTGTTGATGCACCATTTAATTTAAAATATTATAAGGGAACACCAGAGACAGAGATTGCATATATGGGTTGTCGTACTAGAGTTATGGCTAATATTTATGATAAAAATAATGAGATAAGTTTTAGTCGTGGTAATTTAAGTTTCACAACAATTAATTTGCCAAGATTAGCGATTCTTTCTAACGGAGATGTAAAAGAATTTTTTAATAAATTAGATGATATGCTAGAATTGTGTATTGAACAATTATTAGAACGTTTTGAAATTCAATGTCGTCGAAAAGTGAAAAATTACCCATTTTTAATGGAACAAGGAATTTGGTTAGGAAGTGATAAATTAAAACCAGATGATGAGGTACGTGAGGTTTTGAAGCATGGGACACTTACTGTTGGCTTTATTGGCTTAGCTGAAACATTAAAAGCTTTAATTGGTTGCCATCATGGAGAAAGTGAAAAAGCGCAAGCTTTAGGATTAAGGATTGTTGGGCATATGGCAAAAGCAATGGATAAAACAAGTAAAAAATATAATTTAAATTTTAGTTTGATTGCTACTCCTGCTGAAGGACTTTCTGGTAGATTTATTAAAATGGATAAAAAATTATTTGGAAATTTAGAGGGGATAACTGATCGAGAATATTATACAAATAGTTTCCATATACCAGTATATTATCCAATTAGTGCGTATAATAAAATTAAATTAGAAGGACCGTATCATGCATTAACTAATGGAGGACATATTAGTTATATTGAAATGGATGGTGATCCAACTAAAAATTTAAGTGCATTTGAAAAAATAATTCGTGCAATGCATGATAATGGAATTGGCTATGGGGCAATAAATCATCCAGTTGATCGAGATCCAATCTGTGGATATAATGGTATTATTGATGATGTTTGTCCGTGCTGTGGTAGAAAGGAAAATGAGCATCATGGTTTTGAAAGAATTTCTCGAATAAATTTAGAAAGTGAATAAAGATGAAATTACGATTATTTGGCTGTGTTAATGATTCGATTGTAGATGGTCCAGGACTTAGATATACTATTTTTGTTCAGGGATGTCATCATAATTGTTTAGGATGTCATAATCCTGAAAGTCATGATATCAATGGCGGATATGTAAAAGAAATTGCGGAGATATTAAAAGAAATCGATGAAAATCCTCTATTAGATGGAATTACTTTATCTGGTGGAGAACCAATGTTGCAAGTAGAAACTTTAATTGAATTAAGTAAGGAAGTAAAAAAAAAGAAATTTAAATATTATTTTATATAGTGGTTATACTTATGAGCAAATTATTGATGATGTAAATAAAAAGAGCTTATTAGAGTTATGTGATATGTTAATTGATGGAAAATTTGAATTAGAAAAAAGGAGTTTATCTTTATTATATCGTGGTTCATCGAATCAAAGATTAATTAATGTTCAGGAATCTTTAAAGCAAAATTGTATTATTGAATATAATGAAAGAGAATTATAAAAAGGAAGCAAAGCTTCCTTTTTGTTATTTTATTAATAAATTATCTTGTAACCATGCTTTTTCTTCATTGGTTAAGTATAAAGAAATTTTATCATAAACAAATTGTTGATATTCATTAATTTGTTTTATTTCGTGATTAGATAATAATGTAAGATCTAAACCATCTAAATCAAAAGGTACGTATGTAATTGGTTCAAATTTTAAGAATTGTCCGTATTCATTATTTGTTACTTCAACGCATAACATTTCATTTTCATGGCGAACTCCATGGCTGCCTTCAATATAAATACCTGGTTCATTAGTAGTGATCATTCCTGGTTCAAAAGCACACATTGGTGCACTTCCAGGACGGTCTTTAGGTCTAAAACCATTAGGACCTTCATGAACGTTTAAGAAATGACCTACACCATGGCCAGTACCGCAACGATAATCTAAATTATATTCATAAACAATTCCACGAGCTAAAATATCTAAATTTGGACCAGTTGTTCCTGCCGCAAAGTGTGCAGCTTGTAAACGTAGCAGAGCTTTTAAAGCAACGGTAAAATCATGTTTTTCAACTTCAGTAAGCTTACCTAGAACAAAAGTTCTTGTTGTATCAATTGTTCCATCGATATATTGTCCTCCAGAATCAATTAGTAACATTCCTTCATCAATAACTTTAGCACATTTTTCTGGTAGTGCTTTATAATGCATTAAAGCAGCATTTTCTTTATATCCACAAATTGTATCGAAACTTAGATCGTAGAAATCAGCCTGTTCTTTTCTATATTCTTCTAATTTATCGCTAATAATAACTTCATCTAGATCAATTTTTCCAACATTAGTTTTTAACCAATACATAAATTTAGTCATTGCAACACCATCTTTTAAATGTGCATTTTTGGTTGCTTTTATTTCTGTTTCATTTTTAATTGCTTTAAAGTATTGGGTTGGATTAGTCATTTTTACAATTTGACAATTTAGATTACTGCAGATTTGATAATTAACAAGTAAATCATCTAATAATACTTTGCCTTGTAATGATTTTACATCTTCATAAATATCATTGTATGCTTTAACAATAATTCCGTCTTTTTTTAAAACATCTTGCATTTTTTTATCAATTACATTATCGAGAACATATAAAGTAGCATCATTTTTACTAATTAATGAATATGCCAATACTACAGGATTACATGCAACATCATTACCGCGAATATTAAATAACCAGGCAATATCATCTAGGCTAGTAATGATATGATAATTACAGTCATTCATTGCTTCACGAATTCGTTTTAATTTAGAAACTCGTGATTCACCACAATATTTTTCATCATATAAATAAGCTGGTTGATGAGAAATGCTTGGACGATCGTGCCAAATTTCATCAACTAAATCTACATTAGTAATTAATTTATTTTTATATTGACAAACATCTTTATATGACATCACACGTCCATCGAAACCTACGGTTTTATCAGTATTTTGATCAAGAAATTCTTTGATCGTAGGAACATTAGGCATTGCCATTTTCATTAAGATAATATCACTGCCTTCTAATTGTTGCTGTGCCTGAATAAAATAGCGTCCATCAGTCCATAGATAAGCATTATCAAGAGTTACAACTAAAGTACCTGCTGAACCTGTAAATCCTGATAAAAATTTACGACCTTTAAAGTATTCACCAACGTATTCACTTTGATGAAAATCACTTGTAGGAACAATATAAATATCGATTTTTTTCTCTTTCATTAAACTTTGTAATTTTTTTATATTTTCTTTTATCATTCTTGTCACCTCATTAGTATTACTTTAGCATAATTGATTATTTGTCTCAATCATATTAGAAAAAAAGTTATCCAAATAAAATATAATTTAATAATATTTTTATTTCATTAAGGTGATGTAAAAATAAATAAAATTTTATATTTATAAATATAAGAATTTAGATTTTTATCGATATTCTCAAGTATTTATACTAAATGTTTAAAATACAACAATAATATCTGTATAAATAACTTTAAAATCTTGTAAACTTTATGTGTTTTTAAGGGTTACATGGAAAATTGATTTTTTTAAAAATAATAGATTAATTTCATTGCATTTTTAAAATATAGGCGTATACTTATCTCAGGCAAAGGGGGCATACTATGGATGATGTTATTCAAAGATTAGTAGAAATTGATTGCAAATGCGTCGAACGAGTTGAAAAGGCAAAAGCTAAAAAACTTGATGCTCAAACTAATATGAATGAAAAAAGAAAAGAGATTTATGACGATTTTGTTTTGAAACAAAATCAAAAAATCAAAGATTATAAAAATGAGTTAGTAAATAAGAGTCAAGAAAATGCAAAGCAATTAGATCAAGAATTTACAAATGTTTTAAATAACCTAGAAAATCTTTATGATTCAAATAAAGATAAATGGGTAAATGAAATTGTTGAAAGATGTTTAAAGTAAGAAGGTGAATGTATGGCTTTGTCGTCAAATGCACTATGTGCAAAGGCTAAAGCGATGTATGGATATCGTCTTAATGAAGAAAATTATAGTGATTTGTGTAGAAAACAAACACTTGGTGAGATGGTAACTTATTTAAAATCGCAAACAAAGTATAGTGATGTATTGAAAGACGTCAATGTTAGAAATGTTCGTCGTCGACAGTTAGAAGCTGCTTTAAATAAAGAATATTTTGAGCGCTGTGCTAGATTGATGAAATATGCACCAAAAAAGAATCAGGATTTTTATAACCAAGAAGTTATTGGAATTGAAGTTCAGTTGATTGTTGATAAAGTTGTTAGTATTAAAGAAAAAGATCAAGCAAGTTTTTCGTTAGAGATTCCTGATTATTTAGCAAATAAACTTAGTTTTAATATTTATGGATTGGTAAATGTTGATAATTATAAGGATTTAGTTATATATTTAAAGAATACTAGGTACTGTAAGATATTATCTGATTTTGATTTTACAGCGCCAATAGATATTAATTTATTAGAACTTCAATTAAAATCTTTATATTATGATATGTATGTCAATTCGATTAAAAGTAATTTTAAAGGCAATAAACAAAAGGAATTGATGGAAATTTTATCTACATCAATTGAATTAGCTAATATTACTAAAATTTATCGTTTTAAAAAGTATTTTAAAGAATCAAATGAAACAATTAAGAAGTCTTTATATCTAGAACATTGCCGAATGTCTAAAGTAATGTTAGATTCGTTAATTGAAGCGCGTAGCGGTGAGGAAGTATTGGAATTATTAGCTGATTCTAAATATAGGTTATATATTGGAGATAAAGACTATACTTATATTGAATATTATGTTGAAGAAATTAAATATAATATTGCTAAACGATATATGCGTTTTTCTAGTAATGCACCATTAGTATATTTAACTTATTCAACTTTACAAAAAGTAGAAGTCGATAATTTGAAACATATTATCGAAGGAATACGGTATAAAAGAGATGCATCGAGTATTGAAGAGATGCTAATCTTTGCATAGGAGGGATTGTTGAGTGGCTATTATTAAAACACATTTCTTTAATATTTCCTTTGAACAAAAAGATTTGATAAAGATGTTAATTAAGATGACTGAATATCAAGATGAGATGTTTCCGCAAGATTCAAAAAAGATAACACATAATGTTAAAGGGGTATCAATCATGGATGAAGTTAATCCATATAATGAACCGCTTGATAATATTTATCATATTTTTAATCGATTAGGTTTGGATACTCGAGTTAAAGATAATGAATTTAAGGAAATTAATTTATTTGAAGTAAATAAGTTAATAGATGAAATTAATGGGAACATTGATAATATTATCAATGTTCGTGAAGGGATTATTAAAGAAAAAGATGAAAATGATGAAGCAATTGTTTTATTAAAAAATCTTAAAGATTCTAAAATTAGTGTTGATGATATTCAAAATACTAAGTATATCACATGTCGTTTTGGTAAAATACCAGTAGCAGAATTTAATAAAATTCAATATTATCGTGATTATGAATTCATTTTTATGGAATTAAATCGTTCTAAACAATATGTATGGATTGTTTATGCTGGACTTACAAATACTATTTCTGAAATTGATAATGCCTTTTCTTCAATGTCTTTTGAACAAATTAATATTCCTGAGTTTGCTCATGGAAAAGTTTGTGAAGCGATTGATGAATTAAATGAAGAATCAGTGGCAATGGAACAGTATATTAAAAAAATGGATACAAAAATTGAAAACATAAAAAATGAGTATAGTGAAAAATTATTAGAAGTATTTACAAGATTGTATAATCTAAAAAGATTATATGATAAGTGTCGTTATGTTGTTGATTTTTCACAAAAAGCAGCGATATATGCATTTAGTAGTTTTGATATTAAAGAAATAGAATCTAAGTTTAGTGATATTGATAGTGTTAGGGTAATCGAATTACCAGTTAATATTTATGAAAATAAAAATATTACTGCACCAGTATTAATAAAAAATAATAAGTTATTTCAACCGTTTGAAAATATTTTAAGTACTGCTATTGGTGATACTTTCGATCCAACCGCACTGGTTGCAATAATTTCAATGTTAATTGGAGCAGTGTGTGTAGGTGATATTGGTGTTGGAATATTAGCAATTTTGTTAGGTCTATTATTTACTGTAAAAAAACCTAATAATTTTGGTAATATATTAAAACGTGTAGGAACTGCAATATTGATTGGTGGTTTGTTTTATGGAACTTTATTTTACCAAACTCAATTATATGGACCATTATTTACATTACCGTTGCATATTGTGCATACTTTGATATTCGGTGTTTGTTTGTGGGTTGTTTTAATTGTAGTGTTAATTATTGTAAAAAAGATATTACGTAAATCTATTAATATATAAAGGGGGGATAAAATGGCTATTTCAAGATTAAACTTAGTTAGTATTAATTTTGATAAATATCATCATAATGAAGTTCTGTTAAAACTTTTTAATCATGATGATTTTCATCCTGAATTGGCATCAAAGTTTATTGACAGTGTAACGGGACTTAGTGTCTATAATCAAGATAATCTTTATGAAGAAATTCTTGTCCGTTTAAATGATGCTGCAAATAAATATAAGTTTAAATTAGAGGAAATTGAAGTAGAAGATAATCAAATTAATGTATTAAAAGTAAAAGAATATTTAGATGATTTATTATTGGATGTTGAACGAATACATGCTGTAATAGAGCAATTGGATACTATGATTATTGAAAATCATGAAGCGATTATTCAATTACGTCATGTGGCAGATATTGATGTTAATTTTGATGATTTATTTAGCTGCAAATATCTTCAAATAAGATTTGGTAAATTACCGGTAAATAATATTTCAAAGTTAGATTATTATGAGTCATTGCCGTTTATATTTAAAGAATTTGAACATGATAGTCATTATACATGGTGTATGTATATTACAACTCCTAGTGATGCACCAGAAGTCGATAATATTTTTTCATCATTGTATTTTGAAAGAATTCGTATCCCGTATTTTGTTCATGGTTCACCAGAACTGGCAATTAATGAAATTGAAGAAGAAGCAAATGTGGCTAAGGAACATAGTAATAAATTAAATGAACGTATTGTCAAGATTTTTGAAAATGAACGAGATGAATTAAATAAGATTTATACCGTTGCTAAACATTTAAATGATGTGTATGTGATGCAAAAGTATATAGTTGTAATTGGTGATAAGCTTTCAGTTAATGGATTTGTTCCAACTAAAAGTGTAAAGAAATTTAAAGAAGATTTTGAAGCACTTGATGGGGTGGTGGTTGATGTTAAACCAGCCAATAGCGATGTACGTTTGTCGCCGCCGACTTTACTTAAGAGTAATTGGTTTTCAAAACCGTTTAGAATGTTTGTTGAGATGTATGGCGTACCTAAATATAATGATGCTGATCCAACTTTATTAGTTTCATTATCATATACTTTATTATTTGGAATTATGTTTGGTGATGTCGGCCAAGGGATAATTTTATCTTTAGTCGGCTTGATTGCTTATAAAAAATTTGGCTTACAGTTAGGAGCAGTTGGTGTTCGTTTAGGAATATCAAGTACATTATTTGGGATTGTTTTTGGTTCGGTATTTGGAAATGAAGAAATTTTGATTCCAGTGTTTAATGCCATGTCTCCTGATAATACAATGACATTATTGGTTGCGGCAATTTGTTTGGGAATTGTTTTAATCGTGATTTCTATGACATTTAATGTTTTTTTGAATTTTAAGAAGAAGCAGATAGGTGAAGCAGTTTTGAGCCAAAATGGAATTTGTGGATTGCTGTTCTATGTTTCTATTTTAGGTTTAGTGGTTAATATGTTTTTAGGATTGAATTTTGTAAACGGACTATATGTTATTTGTTTAATTGTTTTACCATTGTTTTTTATTTTCTTAAAAGAACCACTGATTAGAAAGTTTGAAGAAGATGAAAAGATGTTTCCAGATGGATTCGGTGCGTTTTTTGTTGAAGGATTCTTTGAATTGTTTGAAGTAGTGTTATCATTCATTACTAATACTATGTCATTTTTAAGAGTAGGTGGATTTGTTTTATCACATGCTGGAATGATGCTTGTGGTCTATACTCTTGCAGAAATGGTTGGTGGAGTAGGTGAGATAATTGTTATTATCTTTGGTAATGTGTTTGTAATGTGCTTAGAAGGATTAATTGTTGGAATCCAAGTATTACGTCTAGAATTTTATGAGATGTTTAGTAGATATTATGAAGGAAACGGAATACCGTTTAAAAGTATAAAAGAAGGATAGAAGTTTAGGAGGAAATTATTATGACAGTTTTAGAATTTGTTTTACCAGCAGTATTAGTTATTTTATTATCATTACCATTGGTAAAAGTGTTTAAGGGAAATGTAAGTGTTAAGAGCGCAAAAATTAGATTAGCGACACATATTGCGGGATTTGTTGGAGCAGTAGGTTTAGCATTATATTTAGCTGCTGCTACTAATGGTGTTCATGCTCAAGAAGCAGCTGTAATTACAGGGACTATTGCTCAAGGATTAGGTTTTTTAGCTGCGGCATTAGCTACTGGTTTATCAGCTTTAGGAGCAGGGATTGCTGTTGCTGCTGCTGCACCAGCTGCAATTGGAGCATTTTCTGAAAATGAAAAGAATTTTGGTAAATCTTTGATTTTTGTTGCCTTAGGTGAAGGGGTAGCAATTTATGGGTTATTAATTTCAATCTTAATTATTAATAAAATTTAATTGAAAGTATGTGATCGTTATGCGATTTTATTGTATAAGTGATAATGTTGATACCCAAATCGGGCTTAGATTAGTAGGGATTGAAGGACAAGTAGTTCATAAAAGAAGAGAATTTTTAGAGTTATTGGAAACAAAATTGAAAGATGATTCGATTGGAATTATTTTAATTACTACTAAATTAATTGAACTTGCACCCGATATTATTTCAGAAATTAAGCTAAAACAACAAAAACCATTGCTAGTAGAGATCCCTGATCGTCATGGTGAATCTAAAATTGGTGAAACTATTGATAAATATGTTTCTGAGGCAATAGGGGTTAAGTTGTAGAAAGGGAATGCTATGGAAAAGAAAGAACAAGTATTTCTTTATATGAAGGAAGAGATTGAAAGATTAGCTAATTTAGAAGAAGAGAAGATTTTAGCTGAAGCAAAAGAACTTGAAATAGAAGCTTATGAACAAATTAAAAATGAAGCGAAAAAGGATGCGGATGCTTTATTAGCTAAAGAATTAGCAGAAATATCTTCTAATGCTAGTGTAGAAGCTTCTTTATCTCAAGAAGAAACGACTAAGAAATTAGTTGAAACAAGAGAAGGTTATGTTGCAAAGATATTTAAAGAGGCTAAAAATAGATTAACTGAATTTGTAAATGGTGATGACTATAAAACATATCTTATTAAACATATGGAAAAGATTAGTAGTCTGTATCAAATGAGTAATTCAATTCTTAAAATTAGACAAAATGATACAAAATATGCTGATGATTTAGTTAAAGTTTATGGGATTGATTTGACAGTTGAAGTAAGTGATGAAATAAAGATTGGTGGTTTTATTATTGAAAATAAAGCAACTAATGTAGTTATTGATGAGTCACTAGAAACTGCTTTAGAAAATCAAAAAGAATGGTTTTATAAAACATCTGGATTAATGATTAAATAGACAGGGGGTTAATATATGAGCAATAATGTAATTTATTCAATTAATGGACCTGTTGTAAAAGTAAAAGATACTGTATCTTTTTCAATGTTGGAAATGGTATATGTAGGTAATGCTTCATTAATGGGAGAAGTAATTTCTATTTCTAAAGAATTTACTACTATCCAAGTTTATGAAACTACTACAGGTCTTAAACCTGGTGAACCAGTTGTTTCAACTGGATCACCAATTTGTGCAACGTTGGGCCCAGGAATTTTAAGAAATATTTTTGATGGGATTGAACGTCCTTTAAAAGCGCTTGAAAAAGAATCAGGAGCATTTATTCATGCTGGAAGTAGTGTCGATTCTTTAGATATAAATAAAAAATGGAATGTAACGATGTGTGTTAAAGTAGGAGATGAAGTCAAAGGTGGCGACATTTATGCAACTACTCCAGAAACTGATTTAATTATTCATAAATGTATGGTTAGCCCTTTAATTAAAGGTAAAGTTGTAGATGTTGTTAATGATGGCGAGTATACAATCAATGATATTGTTATGAAAATCGAAGATGAAAATGGAAAAATTATTGATTGTACTTTATGTCAAAAATGGCCTATTAAACAAGCACGACCAGTATCTAATCGTTTACCGATTTCAATTCCTTTAGTGACAGGTCAAAGGGTTATAGATACATTATTCCCAATTGCTAAAGGGGGAACTGCAGCTATCCCAGGTGGATTTGGAACTGGAAAAACAATGACTCAGCATCAAATTGCAAAATGGTGTGATGCTGATATTATTGTCTATGTTGGTTGTGGTGAACGTGGAAATGAAATGACACAAGTTCTAGAAGAATTTAGTGAATTGATTGACCCTAAAAGTGGTAAACCATTAACTGATAGAACAGTATTGATTGCAAATACTTCAAATATGCCTGTTGCTGCTCGTGAAGCTAGTATTTATACAGGAATTACTTTAGCTGAATATTATCGTGATATGGGTTATCATGTTGCAATTATGGCAGATTCGACTTCAAGATGGGCAGAAGCATTACGTGAGATTTCAGGACGTTTGGAAGAAATGCCGGCTGAAGAAGGTTTCCCTGCATATTTACCATCTCGTTTATCACAATTCTATGAACGTGCAGGATACATGGAAACATTAAATGGTAAAGAGGGTTCGGTATCAATTATTGGTGCGGTATCTCCTCAAGGGGCTGATTTTTCAGAACCAGTTACTCAAAATACAAAACGTTTTGTTCGCTGTTTTTGGGCGTTAGATAAAGCATTAGCTTATGCACGACATTATTTTGCGATAAATTGGACTCAAAGTTATAGTGATTATGTTTACGATCTTGAAAAATGGTATACTAAAAATGTTGGGTCTAAATTTGTCAGTGATCGTCAAGAAATTGCTTATATTTTAGCTGAAGAGGCTAAATTAAATGAAATTGTGCAATTGATGGGACCTGATGTGCTACCTGAAGATCAAAAATTAATTATTGAAATTGCTAAAGTTATTCGAGTTGGTTATTTACAGCAAAATGCTTTCCATAAAGATGATACATATGTTCCAATGGAAAAACAATTAAAGATGATGGAAGTTATTTTATATTTAAATAAACGTTGTAAAGAAGCAGTTAATCAAGGTAAAGTTGTAAGAAGAATTATGGATACGGGTATTTTTGATCAAGTTATTAAAATGAAATATGATATCCCTAATGATAATATTGATAAGTTGGATACATATTATTATGATATCGATGAAGCAATTAAATCTGTAGCGTAGGAGGAAAATGATTATGTCACTACAATATGTAGGATTAAATGAAATTAATGGGCCATTAGTCGTTTTAGACCACGTTAAGGGTGCTTCATACGATGAAATGGTTGAAATTCAAATAAATGATGGAACAACTCGTGCAGGACGAATTGTTCAAATTGAAGGTGAAAAAGTTGTAGTTCAAGTTTTTGAAGGAACTAATGGGTTGTCGCTTGAAAATACAAAAACTAAATTATTAGGTAAACCAATGGAATTACCTGTTTCTAGAGAAATATTAGGAAGAATTTTTTCTGGTGCTGGTAGACCGATTGATGGTTTAGGTGAAGTTTATGCTGAAGAAGAAATGGATATTAACGGATTACCATTAAATCCTGTTTCGCGTGTATATCCACGTAACTATATTAATACAGGAATTTCTTCAATTGATTGTTTGACTACATTAATTCGTGGTCAAAAGTTACCGATTTTTTCAGTATCTGGATTGCCTCATGATCGTTTAGCGGTTCAAATTGTAAAACAAGCAAAAATAGCAGATGAATCTGGAAAAGGTTTTGCTGTTGTCTTTGCTGCGATGGGGGTTACAAACGATGTTGCAGAATATTTTAAACGCAGTTTTAAAGAAGCTGGGGTTATGGAACGAGTAGTTATGTTCTTGAATTTATCAAATGATCCAATTATTGAACGTATTTTAACACCACGTTGTGCATTAACAGCAGCTGAATATTTAGCGTTTAAACAAAATATGCATGTATTGGTTATTTATAGTGATGTTACTTCTTATTGTGAAGCATTACGTGAATTCTCGTCAAGTAAAGGGGAGATTCCTGGGCGTAAAGGATATCCAGGATATTTATATTCGGATTTAGCTTCATTATATGAAAGAGCAGGAATTATTAAAGATGCAGAAGGTTCTGTAACACAAATTCCAATTTTAACAATGCCTAATAATGATATTACACATCCGGTTCCTGATTTAACTGGATATATTACAGAAGGACAAATTACATTAGATGTTGATTTAAATTCTGCAGGGATTTATCCACCAGTTGGAGTTTTACCTTCATTAAGTCGTTTGATGAAAGATGGAATTGGAGAAGGTTATACTAGAAAAGATCATCAAGATATTGCTAACCAATTATTTGCATGTTATGCTCATGTTCAAGATGTACGTTCATTAACTTCGGTTATTGGTGAAGATGAATTATCTGAAATGGATAAAAAATATGTGACATTTGGTAAACTATTTGAAGAATATTTTATTAATCAAGGTTTTAATGCTAATCGTAGTATTGAAGAAACTTTAGATTTAGGATGGGATTTAGTTTCTGTTTTACCTCGTGAAGCATTGGATCGTTTGGATAATGCATTATTAGATCAATATTATAATCATGAAAAAGCGATTGAGCGTTTTAATATAAAAGAAAAAAAGATTATTAAAGAATTACAAGAGGGTGAATAATTATGGCTTTGAAGGTAGTTCCAACAAAGGGTAATTTAATTGCAATGAAAAAATCATTGCAATTAGCCAATCTTGGATATAATCTAATGGATCAAAAACGAAATGTTTTGATAAAAGAAATGATGACTTTATTAGATGATGTGAAGATTATTCGTGATCAAATTACGTCTTCTTATCAAGAAGCATATGATGCTTTGCAAGAAGCAAATATTTCAATGGGATTAATTTCATCGATTGTTAATAGTACACCTGAAGATTATGGAATATCAATTGCATATCGTAGTGTTATGGGAGTTGAGATTCCAAAGATTTCGTATAATCAACAACCATTGAAAATGACTTATGATATTGAACGTTCTAATTCTAAAGTGGATTATGCTTATAATTGTTTTTATCGGGTAAAACAATTAACTGTATTATTAGCTGAGGTTGAAAATAGTGTTTATCGTTTAGCTAATACAATTAGAAAAACACAAAAACGAGCAAATGCTCTAAAAAATATTTCAATTCCTCGTTTTGAATCAACGATTAAAGTTATAAGTGAAGCTTTAGAAGAAAAAGAAAGAGAAGAATTTACTCGTCAAAAGGTTATTAAAGAAATGAAGAGATAATAAAACAGCTGTATTTTTACAGCTGTTTTGATTTTGTTAATTTTTTTGAATAATCGTAAATTGTTCATTATCTAATAAATATGTTAAATCAGTAGGTAATTTAGAGCGAATGTGAATAAGTTTATTATTATCAACTTTTCCATTCCATGTAGCAACAACAACTATTTTTTCTGCAAGACTTTTTAAAAATGATAACATATTAATATTTGAATCCTTAGCATAAAGGATTTTTTTATTATCTAGTAATAAAACATCTTTATTATAAGTTACTAAAAAATTATCCATTACTTCTGTAATATTATTATTAGTGTTTTTAAAAATAGTATCTAAATCTAAAATTGGAATACCACTATCTTTACTGTATTCATGGATTAATTTTGATTTACCACTACCTGCTAATCCTACGATTAATATTAATTTGTTTTCATTTTCTTTTGCTTTTTTGATTGCATCTTTTAACTGATTCATTATTTTAACCTCCTTTTCAAATAAATTAAAAACAAATATTCTATTTACTAATATTTTATCATTACTAGTTGATAATGGATAGCAATATAGTAAATTAATTTAAATAATTAATAAGAAACTGTATTATATATTGTAATACAGTTATGAAGGTGTTATAATTTAACTGTGTTAGTTATAGTGATACAGTTAGGAGTGATAGGTGTGAAAAAGATAGTATTAGTGGTATTAATATTAGTAATGACTTTTCCCGTTTCCTTGCAAGCGATGGATAATGGTTCAAGTATAGAATCTTATAGTACTGGTACTAATATTAAAGGGGACTGTTTAGCGAAAAATGTTGAACTTAGTAACGATTTAAAGGGAAATTTAGTTGTTAAAGATAATGGATTAGGTTTTATTGATAATGATGATTTTTTAATTAGAGTCAATTATCCAATTAAATATTTTGAAATAATTGATGATTTAGATAATGATAAGATAAAAGATGTGGTTTTATATGTTGAAACAAATAGTGGCTATAGTAATTTTTTGATTGTAAGTTCTAAGAGTTCTAATGTTTTATATGAAATGGCTTTAACTCACGAAAATTTTAATGATCAAAAGGGCGTTTTTATTGAAAATTCAATTATTCGACAAATCGTCTGCGATAAAGAATATGTTTATCTTATTTATGATCATCATTTATTAAAAATAAATGCTAAGAAAAAAAGTATTATTTATGATTATGAAGAAGAAGATAATATTTGGAAATTAATATTGATTGATAATCAGGTGATTTTTACAAATCAACTTGGGCAATTAGTTAGTCTGGATAATACTGGAAATGAAAATTATTGTAAAGATATTAGTAATCCAATAGAAGTTAATTCAAATGGAAATAAATTTTTGGTGAATCTTAATTTATGGGATTTGTTAGTTTTTAATGATAAGTTATATATTAGTTGTGAAAATGATAAACTTTATGAAGTTGATTATCATAATGGTGAAATTATTAAGGAATTAAAATTAGGTATTATTAATCAAGATGATTTAGTTAAAAGATTGAAAGAGCAGTATAGTTATGATTATGTTAATTCTAAAGAGACAATTACTATTACTGGTGTATTTTCTAAGGCTTTTAATGGTTATAAATTAAAACAGCTTAAAGATGATTTGATGTTAGTAGAAGCATATTTAGGTGATCAGGATTATCAACAAATAGAAATGTATGGCGCTAGTAATACCGGAATTAAGCCATCGTTACTATTGGTTTCTGATGATTTTAAGTTGATTAGTAAAATTAAATTAGAAAAATATAATTTGGATTGTTCAAATGCTGTATTGTCTATGTATCAAGGACAGGAAGTTATTATAATACCAAGTAGTTTTAATAAAGATGTGTTAAGGATTTCGGTGTATTCATTAGATGGTAAATTATTATCACAAAATGATATAAAAAATTTAGGAATTGGTTTAGATAAGATTAAAGTAAGTTTTAGTAAATATAATGATAATTATTTATTACAGATAAATAACGGTAATAGCTATATTGTTCATAATGATTTAAAAACGGTGAGCTTTTTAGGATGTTCTAAGATTGTTAATAAAGTTGCTGATGTTGATGATGGCTTAATTGTGTCGAATAATCAAAATGGTAAGCTTAATGAGCTACGCAAATTGGGTTTAAATGGAAAAGATGATGTGTTAACTAATGTTATTGTTTCTGATAAGTATATGAATAATGGGTTTGAAGCTATTAATTATGATGATAATAGTGGTCAATTGTTATCTTTGGTAAATGAAATAAATAATAAAAATGAAGTGATTGCTAGTCATATAGTGGTTATTGATATGAATAATGGAAAAATTATTCAGGATCGAAAAGTTTTATTGGAAGGTAATAAGTATTTAGTTGGTAATGAAATTAAGTATTTTAGTGATTTAAATGGTGATGAAAAAAGTGAACTACTAGTGGATAATTGTATTATTGATGGTAATAGTTTTACTTTCAAATCATATTTTGATCCAATAATTGAAGAAAATGGAACAGTAATTGAAGTTGGCGATTTGAATAATGATAAGATTGTTGATTATGTTAATGTTGGAGAAAGTGAAATGAGAGTTTATCATTCAATGCATAATGGTTTTGAAATCAGTTATTCAAAGACCGATATTACAAAAAAATATGATAAAAATTTATTAAATAATCAACATGTTAACGTTATTGGGGATTTAGAACATAATGGAATTAATCTATTTATAATTAATGCCCGAAATAGTGATGGTTATCAATATTATCAAGTAATTAATCCTAAGGATTTATCTGTACGTTTTAATTTATTAGAAGATGGAGTCTATGATTATGGTGAATCATTTATTTTATCAAAGATTGATTTTAATCAAGATGGCTGTGATGATTTAATTTTTAATAAACCAAGTGGTTCAACTATAAATTTGCTAAGTGGTAAAGATGGAAAAATATTGCAGACGGTTAAATTGAATCCTGACAGTGATGATAGTATGACAGCAGTTGTTTATGATGAAATTATTCCAATTCAGTTTTCAGAAACTAAAATGATTTATCAATTAGAAGATATAAATGATGATAATGTTAAAGAATTAGGATATTTTTATTATGATTACTATAAAGATATTAATACTTTTAAAATTTTAGATGGGAAAAACTATGAGCAATTAAAAAGCTGTAGTCTAGAAAATATTGAATCTTCAAATAATTATGCGATACCAGTTTTGCATCAAACCAAAATACTAATAAATGATGGAGAGTATAATCAAATTTATGATTATAAAAAAGAACAGTTAGTTGCTGGAATAAAATTGGATGTAACAAAAGCAAGAGCGATGAATGGTGGTCGTATTTTAATTGAAAATAATGGACAGTTATATGCTTTTGATGATGGCTGTGATTTTAAATTAGTTGATTTTAATAAACATAGTGATGGTAAAATGAAATTTAAATATCAAAGTGATAAAAATGGTCAAATGAGTGTATATGATCAAGGAAAATTAGTGTTAGTAAGTAATGATAAAGATATTTCATTAAAATTATTAGAAGGAAAACATAAATTAACATTTTCATACAATGATAATGCTGGGAAGATCACTCATATAAACCAAGTAGTTGAGGTTGAAAAAACTTCTGTTTTTAGGTATTTAATTATTTTATGTGCATTAATTATTTTTAGTGGCGGCTTGTTATTGGTAATTTATCCAAAATATCGTTTGAAAAAAGGTAGTGTAAAATATGGAAAAGATAATTAAAGTTAAACATATAAATAAATATTTCGGTTCATTTAAAGCAATAGACGATATATCTTTTGAATTAGATGGTGGAAAAATATATGGTATTATTGGGCCTAATGGTGCAGGAAAATCAACAACAATGTCAATATTAATGGGATTAGTTTTTCCAAGTAGCGGTAGTGGCACAATAAAAGGTTATCCATTAGGTTCCAATGATGCAAAAAAATTAATGGGCTATTCTCCTGAGTTTCCAAATTTTTATAGTGATATGAGTTGTTTAGAATATTTGGTTTACATGGCGCAATTATCTGGTTTTGGCTATGATGAAGCATTAAAAAAATCATTAGTTCTATTAGAAGAATTTGGGTTAAGTAATTACAAATTTAAAAAAGTAGCTGATTTTTCTACTGGAATGAAGAAAAAAGTGGGTTTAATTCAGGCTTTGATTCATGATCCTGAAGTGCTTTTATTAGATGAACCAACTGCAAATTTAGATCCAAGTAGTCGTAGTGAAATTATTCATAGTCTAAAAAAATTAGTAAGTCAGCGTAAAATGACAGTGTTAATTAGTTCGCATGTATTAACTGAATTAGAAACAATTATTGATCATGTAATTTTAATTAATCAAGGGCATGTGGTTTTAAATCAACCTATTAATGTTTTACAACAAGAATTCAGTCAAGAAAAATTATTAGTTTCATGTAAAGAAAATGAGTTGCTGATTAAATTTTTAGATAATCAGAAATATCAATATACTTTTGAAAATAATATTTGTAAAATAAAAACAAATGATAAAATTAACTGTAAGCGAAATATTATCGAGTATATATATCAAAATAATCTTGAGTTAAATTTATTTAAGGAAGAAACGATTACGTTAGAAAAACTATATCAACAAGTTGTGGAGGACGGAAAAAATGAAAGTCTTAATGTTTAAAACATTTACAAAGATGTTTAAAGTTTTGCCATTTGTTATTATTAGTATATTAAGTAGCTTACTTGGTTTCTTATTTTCAAATATTTATGAAAATTTAATGCGATATGTCCTAACTTTTGATCGTTTTTCTAATAATATTTTAAATATATATAGCTTGTTTGCTTTTATGATTATTGCTGGTATTTTGATTTGGGTTATATGTTCTAATTGTGCAACAGGATTATTTGCAAGTGAGATTCATGAAGGAACAATGAGGTTGTTATTATCTAAGGAAATTAGTAGATTTAATTTAGTATTATCAAAAATTTTAGGAATGTTATTAGGAAGTTTTGTTTATTTGATTAATAGTTTTTCAATTTTTATGCTTATATTTTGCTTGTTTACAAATGTTGAAAAGGATATATTATTATTAATTATTAAAGCAACGATATTATTTATTATCTATGGAATTGTAGTAATTTTTATAGTAGGGGGAGTAGGGGCATTTTTATCATCAGTATTTAAAAAGAAAGTTCCGGCTATTTTGATTATGATATGTTTAGGTGGATTGATTTTTGGAATAATACCAATTCTACGAATTATTTTAATATCACAAGGATATTATAGTCAGTTTCACTTATATTTTTTAGATATCAATTATCATTTTGGTTTGATTTTTAAGAATTTTTTAAGCATGTTAGGTGATTTATCGTTATCCCAAAATGTAGATCAATTATTTACTATTTTTACTAACTTATATACTCAAGGAATGGGGGATATTGATATTATACTTAATAATACTAGTTATTTTGTAATTAATAATTCATTAAATAGTTTAGTGATTGTGATTAGTTATATTATTGGTGCGATTGCTTTATATGGATTATCATTTAGGATAATGATGAAAAAAGATATTTAAATAAATTTTTAAAAAGATGCAATTTTGCATCTTTTTAGTTTGTTTTTTGTTATTTGTGTTTTATAATAATTGAGGTGATATTTATGTATTTGGTATTTGATATTGGCGGAACAGTAATAAAGTATTGTTATTTTGATATTAATGGAAAAATGTTTGATAAAAATGAATTTTTATCAGCACCATTGACAAACTTGAGTTTATTTATTTCTAAATTAAGTGAAATATATTTTACAAGTAATTATCAAATTGATGGTATAGCTTTATCATGTCCAGGGATCATTAACAGTAAAAAAGGCGTTATTGAAAAAATTACAGCATATCCTTTTTTAAAAGGTGTGAATTTAAGACAGCTTTTATCAAAAGTGTGTAATGAAGTTAAAGTAACAATTGAAAATGACGCTAAGTGTGAGGGGATAGCGGAAATGTCTGTTGGTAATATAAAAGGGCATAAGGATGCTATAGTTATTGTTTTAGGTACTGGAATTGGTGGTTGTGTTATTAAAAATCATAAAATTCATCAGGGAAATAATTTGTCTGCTGGTGAATTTAGTACGATTATTGTTGGATATGATAAGAACTCACATCAGGTGTTAACATGGTCTGATATTGCATCTACTTTGGCATTGTGTAAAAGAGTTGCAAATGTACTTAAAGTTGAGGAAATAAATGGACGAGAAATTTTTGAATTGATAAAAAATAATAATCAACAAGTTATTGAGGTTTTTGATTCTTTTTGTTTAGATATTGCAATTCAATTGTATAATTTGCAATCAATATATGATCCTGAAGTGATTTGTATTGGAGGAGGAATTTCTAAACAAAAAATTTTGATTGAAAAAATTAGAAAGTTTTTAAAAGAAATTCAATTACAAAATCATCAATTATTGATGCCAAATGTGATAAATTGTAAATATTATAATGATGCAAATTTAATTGGAGCATTATATCACCACAAAATATGAAAATAATTTTACTTTTTGAGTTAAAAAAGTATCATATTGTTTGTAATAATGTTATAGTATAAAAGGTATATTTTATAAATATTATTTGTATATAGCTAACCGTAGTTTTAGGGGGAATGATACATGAGTAAGATATGTAAAATAAAAGATATATTAATTGGTGATGGAATTCCAAAAGTCTGTGTATCAGTTATAAGTGATAATCATCAAGCAATTATTACGGATATAATTAGATTGATGGGTTATGATATTGATATAATTGAACTTAGAATTGATTATTTTAAAGAATTATTAAATCAACAAAAATTAAAAGAATTGTTTAAAATGATTGCAACTTTGGAAATGAAACAAGCACTTATTTTAACATATCGAAGTGTTAAAGAAGGTGGCTTTGGTGAATTGAGTCATGAAGAATATATTAATTTATATAAAATAGCATTAGAAAGTGGAGCTTTTGATATTTATGATGTAGAATTATCAAGTGGGACTAATGCGATTATTACATTAAATAATATGATTCATGAAGCTAATCGTAAAGTTATCATGTCTAGTCATGATTTTACAAGAACACCAAGTTTAGATACGATGTTAGAAAAAATTAAACAAATGGATTCGTTAGAAGCTGATATTATTAAATTGGCGGTTATGCCAGAGGATTATAAAGATGTATTGTTGGTATTGGAAATGACATTACGTGCTAATGAAGTTTATGATAAACCGATTGTAACAATGTCTATGTCTAATTTAGGAATAGCAACAAGAATTTTAGGTGAACAGTTTGGTTCGGCAATTACTTTTGGAAAAGATAACGTTGCTTCAGCATCAGGACAAATTGATATACGTTCTTTAAATGAAGTTTTAAAAATTGTTCATGAAAATAGTTAAGGACTAACAAGTCCTTTTTTTTTCACTTTTTTTTAAAATAAGCATATTATAAATTAGGTGATGATATGGTAATTAGTCAAGAAGAACTTACAAAATTATGTAAATATTTATATTTTAAATTTTTTGATTATAAAGATATTATTTTGAGTAAGATTGATATTAAGGTATCTGATAGTGTGTATATTGATGCTGATTTGAATTATTATGGTATTGATACAAAGGTATGTGCAAAAGCTGATTTAAGGATTAAGGATAATTTAATTATTAATATTGAGGGAAATGTTAAATATGGATTTATTAATTTTAGTATAAATAAAATCTTAAAAGAGATGCTTAGAGATTATCAAGATATTAAAGTAACTGATCATGAAGTTATTGTTCTAAATGATTTTTTGAAAAATATTGAATTAAAAAATGAATATGTATGTATAGAGCTAAAATAATCAGCTGATTATTCTAGTTCTATATGATATATTCTACCCCATAAATATATTTGATAGAAATATGCAAGTAACTGAGGTCCCATCATTAATTGACCAAACCAAGGATATTTAAAGGATGTTCCTTTTGAATTGATTAAATCAAGCAATTTATTATGATTAAACAATTTTAATAAAATATTATCTTTATCTTTTAAAGACTCTTTAAGTAATTCTACAATTAAGTCACAATAAAGTGGAGAATGAGTTTTTGGATAAGGATTTTTTTTACGATTATAAATATCGTTTGGTATAAAATCTTTAAAAGCATCTCTTAATAAACTTTTTTCCATATTATCACGATACATATATTTCCATGGAACATTATATAGATATGAAATAATATCTTTATTGGCAAATGGAACACGTAATTTAATTGAATTTGGCATTGTTTGACTATCAGAACGTGTCAATAATGTTTGCATAAACCATTCAATATTTAAATAAATTGTTTTCCTTTTATGTTCATCTTCAAAGTTTTGATCATGATAGTCTATTTCATCTAGTGTTTGATAATATTTATCAAGAACATATTTTTCAATATTTAATGCCTTTATATTATCGTTAAATAATTCTGTTCGCTTATCAAATTCTCGTATCCATGGAAATCCCTTGATATTAATTAATTCTTGACGATAAAACCATGGATAGCCACCGAATATTTCATCAGCACATTCTCCAGATAAAACAACTTTATGATGGTGTGATATTTCTTTTGAAAAAAGTAAAAAACTAGAATCAATATCTGCCATCCCTGGAGCATCACGAGCAATTAAGGAATCTTTTAAGGCCATAACCAATTGTTTTTGGGATAGTGTAACAGTTTTATGATTTGTAGCATAACGCTCTAACATTTCGTTGATATAGTGTTCATCTCTGGTTGTTTGATATTCATAAGGCTGAAAATATTTATCTTGGTCTTGGTAGTCGATGCTGTATGTTGATAATTTAGAAATATATTGACTAGCAACAGCAGTAATAATACTCGAATCTAAGCCTCCAGAAAGCATACAAGAAATGGGAACATCACTTGATAGTTGTTGTTTTATACTATAATTAACTAATGAACGTATATCATATACAGTTTCTTTGTAATTACGAGTATGTTTTAATCGCTTTAATTGCCAATATCGAGTTATTTCTTTAAAGTTATTATATACATTCATATAATGTCCAGGCCTTAAACTATAAATATCTTTATAAAGCGTTCTTCCTGGAGATATACTAGGTCCTAAACCTAATAATTCTTTAATCCCTGTTTTATCAACGATACAATGTTGCAAATACATTAAAATGCATTTAATTTCACTAGAAAAAATAAAAAGATTATTTTTGTGATAATAATATAGAGGTTTAACTCCTAGATGATCTCTAGCTATAAATAATTTATTTTGATATGAAATGACAAAAGAAAAACTACCATCAAATAAATTTAAGCATCTAGGGCCATAAGCTATGAAACTAACAATGATTACTTCTGTATCATTTTGAGAAGAAAAATGAAAGCCCTCATTAATCAATTGTTCTTTAATTGTACCCATGTTATATATTTCACCATTATATACAATAGAATATTTGATATTATTATAAATATATTCAAATGGTTGTTTATCATTGTTTGTGTCAATAGTTGATACTTGGCAATGACCTAATAGTACATGATGATCATTAATTATCTTATAATTATCAGATCCATGATATTTTATTAAAGATAGCATTTTATTGAAGGTTGTAATTTGATTAGATAAATCTTCGTTTTGATTATACATACATAAAAGTCCACACATATTAATCACCCCTTATAACATATGATGATTTTTTTTTAATATGTTAATGAAATAAAAATAAACATGGACGATTCATATAATCGCCCATGTTTTAAATTATTCTTTTTTAGGTTTGTCACTAACAAATTCTTTAATTGAAGTAGCTAGTCCTGCCATTGCTTGAAGTTCACTTGGAATAATGATTTTAGTAGCTTCACCTTTAGATAATTCTTCTAATGCTTTAAACCCTTGTAAAGTAACGTATGCATTATCAGGATTTGCCTTATTAATATATTCAATTCCCTTTGCTTGGGCTTCATATACTAATCTTATTGCTTCAGCTTCACCTTCTGCTTTAGTAATTGCTGCTTCTTTTTGAGCAGTTGCTCTTAAAATCATTGATTCTTTATCACCTTCAGCGTTTAAAATAGCCGCAGTTTTTTTACCTTCAGCTTGTAAAATTGCTTCACGTCTTTCGCGTTCGGCACGCATTTGTTTTTCCATCGCTTCTTGGATGTCACGAGGAGGAATGATATTTTTAACTTCAACTCGGTGAACTTTAATTCCCCATGGATCGGTAGCTTCATCAAGAATACTGCGCATTCTTGAGTTAATGATATCCCTAGATGTTAATGTTTCATCTAATTCTAGATCCCCGATAATATTTCTTAAAGTTGTAGCTGTTAGATTTTCGATAGCACTAATTGGATAATCGACCCCATAGGTAAATAAGCGAGGATCGGTTATTTGATAATAGATAACTGTATCAATTTGCATTGTAACATTATCTTTTGTAATAACAGGTTGTGGTGCAAAATCAACAACTTGTTCTTTTAATGTAACTTTATTTGCAACCCGATCAAATATTGGGATCAAGATATGCAAACCTACATTACATGTACGATTATATGCTCCAATTCTTTCAACTACATAAGCTTTTGATTGTGGTACAATTTTTATCATTGAAGCAAGGATAAAAATAACGATTAAAGCAAGCAATATTAATAAAATAATAGTAACGATAGTATCCATTTTAATTTCCCCTTTATTCTTTTATTTTTTTAACAACTAAATGAGCACCCTCAACAGCAAGTATCTCGCAATATTCTCCTTGGCATATTGTTGTATTATCATGGCTTGTTGCCATCCATAAAGTCGACATTACTTTTACTTCTCCTTTATTATCAGCGGTAATTGTTTTAGTAACTAAGCCATGTTTTCCAATTACCCGATCAAAATTGGTTTTTTCAATATTACCACGTAAATATTTTTTAGAAATCGGTCTAATAATAACAGCACATAAAACAGTAACAATAACAAATAAAATAATTTGAATTGTTGTACTGGCATTTAATAAATATGCAATTAATGCAACAATACTACCAGCCCCAAACCAAACACTAACTAAATCAATAGTTAGTATCTCAATAATAATGGCAATAACAGTGATTGCTAACCAGATAGTTAACATTTAAATTCCTCCCTTTATAAATTGACTAATAAAATTTGATGGATTACATCAAATCTAGCATCATATTTATAATATTTATTATCACTTAAATCTAATCGATAAATTTGTGATAATTCATTAATAAAAGTTTTGTTAGAAATTCTCCCATAACTTTTACCAATTGAAATACGATGTAATTGATCTTCCGGATAGATTTTACTATCAATTTCTTGTTTTTGTACCGGTTTAATTCCTAATAGATTGTTTTTTCGATCAAGGCCCAATAAAACATAATTAACATCTTCAAAATGTTTGCAAGCTGCTTTGTTTAAGGTTAAATTAGTGTTGTATATGGTAACTGTTTTTTTAACGATATCGTTAGTTGACCATTCAAAATCCATAGCTATCATCCTTTCAAAGTTAATTATATTATAAAAATTATTTTTATTCAATAATATTATATTTTAAAACTAAAAATCAAAGCGTTTTCATTAAAAAGTGCAAAGAATATTAGAATATAGAATGCTATAATTTTTTTGTCTGTGAAAAGGATGGATATATAAATAAATCTTCATTTGAGATGAGCGCCAAAAATAACGTTTGTTATTAATTGTTTAAGATGTTGTTTTTAATATCTGTTTTAAAGTAAGAAAGAATCTACTGAAATACTAGTTAAAATAATTAATTATTTAACAAAGCTATTTAGAAAATTAAAAATATGACACGAATCGAGGATGATGTATAAAAATGAGAATAAAAAAACTTTTTAGTACAGTATTATCTTGTTCCTTAATTGTTGGCGGTCTAGCTGCAGGGAGTAATACTAAGGTAAAGGCACTTAGTGACGTTGTTACAAATATAGATGACAATGTTGTATCAATTGAAAATGATTACATTTCAAGAGCATTTTCAATTAAAGATAAGACAATTTTAACTAGTTCAATTTTAAATAAACGTATCAATCTAAATTTACAGCCACAAAGTGGTTCGGAAGATTTTGTTATTAATACAATCGCTTCTAATAATGGTGGAGAAGATGATGAAAATATAATAACAAATGATCCGGAGTGGATTTATACAGATTCTTTACCTACAGATGGATGGAGTGCAACATTAAAAAATGATAGTCAAACTTTTCCGCAAACACAGACAAACACTTTATTTGATGATAACTTAGATACATATGTTGATTATTATCAAATAAGTGGACATCCTTTTACACTGGATATAGATTTTGGAGCTGTCCAAACAATTGCTGGTATGTCAGTTAATAAACGACCAGGATATCAAGATTCTAATTATGGAATTAATGGTACAATGGGAAGTTATGAAATTTGGACAAGTAAAGATGGTAACGACTATACAAAATTAACTGAAGGAGAATTTACAGAAGAAGATTATAATCTTCACCAAGTTGGAGACTTGCATAATGTTGGGGATATTGTTTTTGTAAATTTTGCTGCTCCAGTTGATACCCAATATGTAAGAGTTGTTCAAACAGGAGTTGCACTAGGAAATGCTCAAGAATTTACAAGTGCAGAGATTGATTTTTATGATCAAGAGATCACAAAGACTCAAAAGGTTGTTGAGCCTAAACAAGTATTAGATCGTGGTGAGTGGTCTGTCACTATTAAAAATGCTAATGGAAATGCAATGAAAAATAGTGAAGTAGAAAAATTAATTGATGGTAGTTTAGATACTCATCCAAATGAATATACTGTAAATGGTAATCCGTTTACTGTTGATATTGATTTAGGCAGTAAACAAACAGTACGCTCATTATCTATTGATAAACGACCAGGATATTCAGATGCTAACTATGGTACAAATGGAACATTAGGAGAATTTGAATTATATGTTAGTGATGATGGAGCTGAATGGAATTTAGCAGGTGCTGGAAACTTTACAAAAGAAGCTTATAATCTTCATGATGAAGGTAATTTACATAATGTAGGTGATCGTGTTTATGCTAACTTCCATAAACCTTATACTACAAGATATGTAAGATTAGTACAAAAAACATGTGCTTTTGGTTCGGCACAAGAATTTACAAGTGCTGAATTAAATCTTTATACTGATCAGTATCATGGGCCTAACTATAATACTGAAGTTAAACCAGTTTCAAAAAATGCAATTTTATCAAGTGCATTAGTATATGAAAGAACTGCAGTTGAAAATGTGGAAAATGGTAAGAAATTAACAATTTCTTATGAACCATATAAAATTAATGGGGTAACTTACGATATTGATCAAGTAGTTGTTTTGAAATCAGGCGATCACTATATGCGTTCTTTTTTAGAAATTAGTGTAAGTGATAAAGATAAAGCACAAATTGATTATATTGATACAGATCGATTTGTATTACCAGAAGATGCTCAGGGTGTTTGGTGTCATCCAGATGATAGTCAAATATCATCAATGTGGATTGGTCAACATGAATTAATGTTAGGACAGCCAATTTATGTAAATGGTTTATTCATGGGATCTGAATTCCCAGCAAATGACACAATCATTAAAGATAATGAAACACAAATTCGTTATTATTCAGGTAAAACATTTACTCGTATGCAAGAAGATAATCAGCTTACAACTGATGGTAAATTTGTTACTTGGCAAAATGTTGTTGGAGCTGCACAAGGTACAGATACTTCAGTAGTACAAACAGATTTCTTTGATTATATTGAAGATATTGCAACACCAACCGATTTTAGAAAACAGTACAATTCATGGTATGACAATATGATGTCAATTACTGATGAAAGTATCGCAAATTCTTTTAATGGTACAGAAAAAGAACTTGCTAAAAATGGTGTAGAACCATTAGATTCATATGTAGTGGATGATGGATGGAATAACTATTATTCTGTAATTGGCGATACAACTTATGTAGGACCTGGACAAAATTCTGGAAGTGGAACACCAAATCAAACAGGATTCTGGGAATTCAACAATAAATTCCCAAATGAATTATATATATCTAGTTCATTATCTAATAAATTTGGTTCAACATTTGGACTTTGGGTAGGACCACAAGGTGGATATAATTATTTTGGTGGTTTTGGTAGATATCTTGAAGCTTCAGGTACTGGATATGCTCAACCTAATTCTGCCCTTGGAACTGTAGTTTGTACAGGATCAAGAAAATATCTTAAAAACTTTGAAACAATGGCAATTGATTTCCAAGATAGATTTAATGTAGAATACTGGAAATGGGACGGATTTGCATCTAGACCATGTAATGCCTCAAACCATGATCATATGGTAGGCGGCGATCATAATATGTATTTTACTTCAGATATGTGGGAAGCATGGACGGATTTATTTGATCATGTAAGAGAAAATAATCCAAATATTTTTATTAATGCAACATGTTATGTAAACTTAAGTCCATGGTTATTGCAATGGGTTAATACAATTTGGGTACAAGATTCTGGAGATACAGGACAATTAGGTACTGGTGAAAGACATCAACAAAAAATTTATTATCGTGATCAAGTTTATTATCAATTATATAAACATAATCAAATTCAGTTCCCATTAAAGAATATTTACAATCATGATCCAATCTATGGCGTATCTGATGGAAGTAATGCAACTACTGAAGTGTTTAGAGAATTCTTATTTGCTAATGCAGTTCGCGGTACAGCTTTCTGGGAATTGTATTATTCACCATCTATTATGGATGATGCTAAATGGAAAGTGACAGCAGATGCATTGGCATGGGCTGAAGAAAATCACGAAGTATTGAAAAATGCTAAATTATTTGGAAATCAACCAAGAAGTGGTGTATATGGGTATTCAAGTTGGAATGGAAATGAAGGAATCGTGTCATTTACAAATCCAACAGATCAAGAACAAACATATTCACTTGAAATAACAGATGTAGTTGGTGCGAAGTCAACATTAAAAGATGTAGCTGGAGTACAGGTATATCCTTATGCTGAAGGTAATATTGAAGGAACGCTTTCTTATGGAGATACGATAACTGTAACATTGGCACCGCATCAAACAATTATTCAACAATATGGACATGTTGATAATGAAACACCGATGATTATTTCTGCAAAATCTACAGGTAATGATGAAATTACATTAAAATATAATGAAAGAATTCAAGGTGGAACTTATAACGTTAACGGTAAAGAAGTAAGTGCAGAATTAAAAGAAGATTTTAGAACTGTTGTTTTAAAAACTAATACGCTTTTAACTGATGATGTTACAGTTAATGTTAATGGGGTAAAAGATTTTAATAACAATGAATTGTCGCAAGATATAGATGTTGCATACTATGAAGATGGTATTGTAGCGAGTGTATCTGGGCAAAAAGATTTAAAAGATGCTAAAGGAATTGATGTAAAGTATAATGCTAATCAAGATACTATTTGGTTAGATGGTATTGATCAAGCGTATACTGTTGATACTGATAAGCAACTTAAAGGAGTTGAAGATTTCAGTATTAGTTTAGGTGTGGAAACAACTGCTACAAATATTGATTTGATTAGATTAGGTAATGATGTTTCAGTATCTATTGATGAAAATGGATATGTAGTATTTAAAGTAAAAGATCTTACTGTAAATTCTAAAGAAATAGTTACAACAGTAGTAGAAAAAGCTCATGGAACATTTGGAACTGCTGAATATGTTCCTACATCTACAAATTCTAAAGTGGTTGGAAATGTAAATGACGGTAATCCACATTCTATTGATTTAGTTCGTGAAGCAAATGGAATGCTTAAAGTCTATGTTGATGGAAAATTATCTAATTCAACATATGATGAAAATCATATCAATGAAGCTATTAAAGGTGGAGCTATTGTTGTATGTGACAGTAAATTTACTGGAAAATTATCTCAAATTACAGTTAGAAATAGTTCTGTTGGTTATGATGAAGTTACAGCATTTAAAACAGAAATAGATGATATTGTTACTCCATCACATGAAAATTGGACTGCAACAGCATGTTCACAAGAAACTGCATCAACTGGTGATGCAAATGCTATGGGAGCAATTGATGGAAATCTAAATTCATGGTGGCATACTAACTATCATGGACAAGATAATTGTAGTGATCCTCATTGGATTGCAGTTGATTTTAATGGAGAAGAAACATTTGATAAATTCTTATATACTGGACGTGGTTCAAGTTCAAATGGATCAATTAAAGATTATCGATTAGAACTTAAAGATGCTGACGGTAATTATAGTGTAATTAAAGAAGGAACTTTCTCAAGTGAAAGTAAAGAAAATGTTATTGAATTAGATAAAGAATATACAGGTTATGGTATTCGTTTAACAGCTTTATCAACTCATAACGGACAAAATTTCGCAGCAGCAGTAGAAATCGATGTTGCTAAAAATGATGTAATGGCAACAGAAGATGAAATCATGCAAGTTAAAAATACTATTATTGAAGATGCTAAAAATATTAATTTAGATGATTATTCTAAAGTAACTGCTAAACCAGTAGCTGATTTAGTTGCAAAAGTAAAAGTTATGGATTTTGCATCTAAAAATGCATTAGATACAGTAATCAAAGAATATAATTCTTTAAAAGCTAAATTAATTAATGTTGCTGAATTGAATAGTGTAATTTTAGAAGGTGAAAAACTTGATAGTGATGATTATACTGTAGATAGTTATCAAGTATTTGCAAAAGCTCTTGCTAATGCAAAAATCGTTGCAGCAAATGCAACAACTGATCAAGAAGTTTTAGATGCTCTTACAACATTACAAACAGCAAAAGATGCTTTAGTAAAAGTAGTTGTTGATAGTGATAAAACAGCATTAAAGATTGCGCTAGATTTAGCTAATGTAATTACTGATGAAGATTTAGAAAATGTTGTACCAGTAGTAGTTAATGAATTCAAAGTGGCAAGAGATCAGGCTAATGAAGTTTACAATAATGCTAGTGCAACTCAAGAACAAGTAAATAAT
>JAGZCC010000100.1 GCA_018369555.1 Thomasclavelia spiroformis | reverse complement strand
TAATGGCATCGGTAAATTTCAAGGGGAAATGGATACCCCGCTTTGCAATAGTGACCAAACAAAATGGGAGATTTACTTTTTCGACAAGAAACAATAAAGTGACATTAAGAGCAGTAAACAAGTATATAGAATCAAACAGGCTAGTGAAGTCGCTAAGTTTTTTTCAGGTAATAGCAAGAGGATTGAAAAGGCTGTTTAGAATTAAATCTTAAAAGAAATAATATGAATATTTTGAAAATGCCCAATTGGGCTTTTTTTAATGGGATAAAATTAATGTAATATTATTTTACATTAATTTTAGATAGAAATTTGGAAAACTTAATTACAAAAGTTGTAAATTATTAAAAAATACAACTGATATTATACTTGAATTAAAGATATGTGGAGGTGGTATTTAAGAATTGTAAATTAAGATTATAAGTAAAGGAGGCAAATATGAAAGGGAAAAGAAGCATATCTTTCTTGCTTACAGGTATGGTAGCACTTACTAATATCTTAGGTAGTGCATCAGCTATATTTGCAAAAGAAAGTACAAATTATGAAATTAGAACAAATAATTATGAAACTAAAGATTTAGTACAACATGTTAATTCTTTAATTGGTACAAACAACTTTAAAGGTGATAGTGAATGGTCAGGAACTGCACCACTTGTAAGTGTACCTTTTTGAATGACTAATTTTACACTACAGACAAGAGAAAACCGTATTGGTGATATTTCTTATGAATACAAAGATACCAAATTTAAAGGTTTCTTCGCCACACATCAACCAGCAATTTGGATGGGGGATTATGGATATGTTAATGTAATGCCACAAATTGGTGATGTTAAGCCAGATCAAAATAGTAGAGCGTTGAGTTTTTCACATGATGATGAAACATCAACACCTTATTATTATAAAGTAACAGCCGGTAAGGAAGAAGGAAAACCAATTACTTCTGAAATGACTGCTACTAAGCGTTGTGCAATTTATCGTTTTACTTATCCTAATAGTGAGGAAGCGAAAATATTTGTTGAATCTGCAAGAGGACACGGAAACGGTCATATCGAAATTAATGAAAAAAAGGCGAAATTACTGGATGGAATAATGATAATATGAGTTCTCATCTAAATAATAAACTACCTAAAAATCTTAAAGGATATTTTGTTATCCAATTTACAAAAGATCCAAATAATACAGGGGTTTATAAAAATTATGAAATCCAAAATAATACTATATCAGCTGATGGACAAAAATCAGGTGCATATTTAAGCTTCAATACAAAACAAGATGAAACAGTTGAAGTAAGAATTGGAACATCATTTGTAAGTGTTGATCAAGCTAGGGCAAATATTGAACAAGAAATTGGTGATAAAGATTTTAACGAAGTTAAAGAAGAAACAAAGAATGTATGGAATGATCGTTTGAATGCAATTCAAATTGAAGGTGCAACAGAATCAGAAAATCATATTTTCTATACAGCAATGTATCATGCTTTATTATATCCAAGAATTTTTTATGAAGTAGCAGACGGAAAAAATATTTATTTTAGCCCTTATGATGATCAATATCATGAAGGTAAATCATATACTGATTTTTCATTATGGGATACATTTAGAGCACAAAACAGCTTATTGACAATTGTAGCTCCAGATAAGATTGATGAGATGGTACAATCATTATTACAAAATTATCAAGAAGGTGGCTACATGCCAAAATGGCCAAATCCAGGATATACAAATATTATGATTGGTACACATGCTGATTCAATTGTAGCTGAAGCAATTAATAAAGGATTTGATGGCTTTGACTATAATTTGGCATATGATGCAGTATTAAAAGATGCAATGGTTCCACAAGTTGGAGATGGAACTATTTATAAATGGGGCGATAGAGCCACAAATGTGCCATATGGAGCTCGTGCAGGATTATCTGCATATAAAGCACTAGGTTATATACCAAATGGTTATGTTAATGAAAATGTTTCTAGAACAATTGAATTTTCTTATGATGACTGGTGTGTAGCTCAAGTAGCTAAAGCAGTTGGAAAAGATGCAGAGGCAAAATATTTCTTAAATAGAAGTATGAATTATAAAAATGCGATTAATCCAGCAACTGGATATGCAATGGGTCGTGATATTGAAGGTAATTGGTCAACAAGAGGAGAACAATTTACTGAAGGAGATAGAAGAAAATACACTTGGTTTGCTCCACATGATCCACAAGGATTATTAGAATATATGACTGAACATCAAGGTGTAGATTTCTATAATAATGAACTTGAAAAAGCATTTGGTGGTTTAGGTGGTAGTAAATGGATTGAACATCAAAACGAACCATGTCATAATTATGCTTACATGTTTGATTTTAGCGGACGTCCTGATTTAACACAAAAATATGCAAGACAAACTTTATTAGAAAGCTATTTTGATGATACAAGTGGACAATTAGGAAATGATGACTGTGGACAAATGTCAGCATGGTATGTATTTTCATCAATGGGATTCTATCCAGTTAATCCAGCATCTGGTGAATATATGATAGGAAGTCCAATATTTGATAAAGTTACAATCAATAATCCAAAGACAGATACTCAATTTGTTATCACTGCAAATAACAATGATGATAACGAAACAAATGCTAATTGTTATATCCAAGATGCGACATTAAATGGTAAAGCACTAGATATTCCAGTTATTACATATAATCAAATTACATCTGGTGGCAATGTAGAATTCAACATGGCTGATACACCAACAGATTGGGCAAGTGATTATTGTAAAGAAGCAATTGTATATGATGAAGATGCTCAAAGTCCAGAAGATGATTCAAAGCCACCATTCTTTGGAAATAGTGAAGTAATTAGAGAAACAGGTAAAAACTATGCATCAAAAGCAAAAGTAAGTGCAACTGATTATGTACAACCTGGTGGTGATATTGATGTTCCTTCTATTTCATTGATTGATGGAAATTATGATACTGGATATGCAAGTGCAAATGTTCATTCAAATGAAGATTTGGCTAAAGCACCATACTATTTAACAATGGAATGGGATAGTCCATTAAGTAGAGTAACTTCCTTTAAAATTTGGTCAAATTATAAAGGAAATCAAAATCCTACAAAAATGGATATTGAAATAAAAGATTCATCAAATCAATGGAAAGTTATTAACGAAGATTGGACACCTGAATGGAAAAATGAAAGTGGTGGAGATAATCGTTGTAGTGCAAATATTAAATTCACTAAAGCCCTTAAAGATATAACAGGATTAAGAATTAGAATTAAAGAAGCAAACTTTACATGGGGTAAAATTGCAGTAAGAGAATTAGAAGTATTTGAAGATTATTCACAAAAAATTGAAGTTTCTAATCCATCTGATTATGTTGCTAATATTAAATATAATAGAAATACATTAGAAAAAGTATTATTTAAAGGTAAAGAGTTAGTAGAAAATGAAGATTATGCATTTTCTGGAGAAAATAATAGCCAAATTACAATTTTTGGAACATCACTTGTAAAAGATGGTGTAGATTCAGGTGCTAAACTTGAATTTGTCTTTAATCAAGGTGATTCATATGTTGAAACATTAATTATCTGGGATGGATGGAAAGCACACCTTGAATCACTTGTAGATAAGGCTGAAGCAATTGATTTATCAAATTATACAGCAGCAAGTGTAAATAATTTAAATGAAGCAATCAAAGAAGCTAAATCAATTCTTAATCAAGAAGGTGCTAGTGATGAAGAACTGGAAACTGCCACAAATAAACTTAATGAAGCAATTGCAGGGTTAGTTGTAGATAAGTTTAAGGGAAGTATTATGAATGATCCATCACTTAAAGTATCTGCTAATAGTCAAGTAAATCAAAATGAAGGACCAGAAAAGGCAATTGATGCTGATATGAAGACAAAATGGAGTTGTCGTTATCAATATGCAGATAATGGAAAATTCTGGATGGAAATGGATTTTGATAAGAAATATGCGGTAAATGGTTTGATTTTTATCGGTGCTGCTAATGAAAATCCATCATATCTTACAAAAGAATTCGCCTTACAAATCAAAGATGGGGCTGAATGGAAAGATGTATATACTTTAAAAGATATTAAAGAAAATGAAGTGAAAGTTACATTTGATGAACCAGTTATGGCTGATCAATTCCGTTTAGTAATTCCTAAATTAAATGATACTGATTCTGCAAATGCCAGAGTATATGAATTCCATCTATTAGGAAATGTATTGACTGACAAAACAGCATTAAAGATTGCGCTAGATTTAGCTAATGCCATTACTGATAAAGATTTAGAAAATGTTGTACCAGTAGTCGTTAATGAATTCAAACAAGCAAGAGATAAGGCTAATGAAGTATATCATGATGCAACTGCTAGTCAAGATAAAGTAGATGCAGCATTTGACAGACTTGCTAGTATCATGCAAAAATTAGAATTCTTCAAAGGTGATAAAACTGCTCTAAAAGCATTCATTGATAAAGCAAGTGGTTTAGAAGGTGCTAAATACACAGAAGCTACATGGACACCATTCAATGATGCCTTAAAAGCAGCAACTAGTGTATATGAAGATGTAAATGCAATGCAAGAAGAAGTAAATAATGCATATAATGAATTAGTTACAGCCTTCTTAAACTTAAGATTAATTCCAAATAAAGATTTATTAGGAGATTTA
>JAGZCC010000099.1 GCA_018369555.1 Thomasclavelia spiroformis | reverse complement strand
GAAAAGAATGTCATTTAACAATTATGTTCAAAAACAAAAGCACCGTTCTGGTGCTAATGTTTAACTTTTTTTGGGACATTTTCATTTTTGCTTGACATATTTTTAATGATAAAATGGACATTTTATTAGATACAATAAATATCTATCATGTTGGTTGCCCATTTAAAATAAATATGATACTCTAATAATGAAAGAGAGGCAAAATTATGGAAGAAACTGTTTTATTATATAATATCGATAAAACTCAAGCTGGTAAAGCAATTATTTCTATTTTAGAAAAATTAAATGTTAAAGTTATTATTGTTGAATCCTGCGATTTAATGAATCCAATCGGCTATATTTTAAAAACGGATGATTTTCAAAGAGGAAGTGAAGCATTAACTACAATTCCTCAAGATGACATGATGGTAATGGCTGGTTTTGAAGAAAAACAAATAGACATTTTATTACAAATTTTTAGAGAAGCCAATATCCCATTTATCCCACTTAAAGCAATCGTTACTCAAACAAATGTTAATTGGACATTTATGCAATTATTACAAAATGTTAAAAACGAATATATCGAATTAACAGGCATGAATAAAGACAAAATTAATTAGAAGATTATGTTTAATCTTCTTTTTTTTGTTCAAAATATATGCGGAGGTATTTATTATGGAAATAAAAACAAAAACCAATTTACTCCGTGCTTTTGCAGGAGAGTGTCAAGCTCGTATACGTTATGAAATAGCAGCTAAAATAGCTGGTAAAAACGATTTAGCTATCATTCAAGATATGCTTTATTTTACCGCCAGCCAAGAAAAAGAACATGCTATTATTTTTTATAATTATTTAAAAGATGTATTTAAGGATGAAGATGTTTCAATGCATGGTAATTATCCAATTGATTTGAATCAAGATCTTACTTCTTTACTTGAAGATGCTGCTAAACATGAATATGATGAAGCAACTACTATTTATAAACAATTTGGAAACGAAGCTAAAGAAGAAGGGTATATTGATATTGCTACTTCATTTTTTATGATTAGTGAAATCGAACAATATCATCATGAACGTTTTAAAAAATATCATAATTTATTAACTAGCAATAAGTTATTTAAAGAATCAAGTAATATTAAATGGATGTGCTTAAATTGTGGTTTTATTTATGAAGGTAATGAAGCCGTAAATGTTTGTCCAGTATGCAAACACTCAAATGGATATAGTCTTCGTTTAAACGAAACACAATTTCACGTTTAAAAAGTGTACCTTTTATTGTACACTTTTTTTGTTATTCATTAATTTTTCTTGACAGTATCTATAAATCTTTTAACAACAATTTCTCGATACCTGCTAAAAAATATTTAATGATACTTTGTCAACATCCTTGTTACTATAAAAAAATTAATTTATCTTTATCAATATCATCAATAATTAATACAATAACAAGCAACATTCATATTTCTGTATCCAAATGCTTTAGTCAAGTGTCTTTGTAAGTCTAAATCAATCAATAATACTCGCCTATCATTTTTAATAAGACAGGCACTTAAACTTACTGATGTCATTATTTTACCAATAACAACCGTTTTATTTACAATAGTAATGACTTCGCCCATTTTTTCATTTTCTTCTATATTTGTACATAAAAAACGCTAATTCATTATTGAATTAACGTTCTTATCACATATTTTTTATAAAATCACACGTACATCATTTAATACAATGGCATAGTCAATTTACACCAATTCATGCGTTAAATTGTATGTATTTACATGAATTTATGTAAAATCACAAAATTATCAATATTTTATTTTTAGTTAATAAAATCAATGTTTTTAACTTTTTTCTTATGTAACTTTACAATGTCATTCTATTTTACAACAATGTTACAAATTTTATTTTTAACAACGATTACTTTCACAATATTTTTACCATCAGTATGGGCTTTAACATTTTCTTGTGCAAAAGCTAATTCTTTAACACTTTCATCATCTGCATCTTTAGCAACTTGAATTTTAGCTCTTAATTTACCATTTACTTGAACACCCATTTCAACAGTTTCACTAACTAACATACTTTCATCATATGTTGGCCATGGTTCGTAAGCAATTGTATCGTCATGTCCTAATAATTGCCACATTTCTTCACAAACATGAGGTGCTATACAAGAAAGCATTTTAATGAAGTTAAATGCATATTCTTTATACACTGTTGGTGCTTTATAACATTCATTAATAAAAATCATCATTTGAGAAATCGCAGTATTGAATCCTAATGATTCAAAATCATCTGTTACTTTTTTTACAGTTTGATGATAAACACGATCTAAACTATGATCATTTTCATCACTTAATTTATCTTGTTCAATAAACAAACGATAAACACGATCCAACCATTTACGAGCCCCATCAAGTCCATTTGTTGACCATGGAAGTGCCGCTTCAAGTGGTCCCATAAACATTTCATATAATCTAAGTGCATCTGCTCCATGACTAGCAACAATATCATCAGGATTTACTACATTTCCACGTGATTTAGACATTTTTTCATTATTATCACCTAAAATCATCCCTTGATGGAATAGACGTTGCCATGGTTCCTTACATTTTACAACTCCTGCATCATATAATACCTTATGCCAGAAACGTGAGTATAAAAGATGTAATACCGCATGTTCAGCTCCACCGATATATAAATCAACCGGTAACCATTTTTCTAATAATTTTGGATCACAAATTGCTTCACTATTATGAGGATCAATATAACGAATATAATACCAACAAGAACCTGCCCATTGTGGCATTGTATTTGTTTCACGGCGACCTTTTTTACCATCAATTTCTACTTCTAACCAATCTTCACAGTTTGCAAGTGGTGATTCACCACTTGAATGTGGCTGGAAGTTTTTAGTTGCTGGTAATTCTAGTGGTAATTCTTCAACTGGAACAGTTTTCATTGTTCCATCTTCCATATGAATAATTGGAATTGGCTCTCCCCAATAACGTTGACGTGAAAATAACCAATCTCTTAATTTATAAGATACTTTCTTTTGTCCACATTTATGCTCTTCTAGCCAAGCAACCATTTTATCAATTGCTTCTTGTTTCCCTAAACCATCAAGCCAGCTTGAATTAATGTGCACACCATCTTCAACATATGCTTCTTTTTCAACATCTCCACCTTCTAATACTGGAATAATTTCGATATCGAATTTTTTTGCAAATTCCCAGTCACGTTGATCGTGAGCAGGAACCGCCATGATTGCACCAGTACCATAGCTTGCAAGAACATAATCAGAAATCCAAATTGGAATTTTTTTGCCATTTACTGGATTAATTGCATATGCTCCTGTAAACACACCTGTTTTATCCTTATTTAATTCTGTTCTTTCTAAGTCTGATTTGCTAATACAACTTTGCTTATATGCTTCGATTGCTTCTTTTTGTTTCGATGTCGTAATTTCATCTACATATGGATGTTCTGGTGCCATTACACAATATGTAGCTCCAAATAAAGTATCACAGCGAGTTGTAAATACTGTAAAAATTTTATCTGTCCCATCAATTCTAAAATCAACATTAGCCCCTACTGATTTTCCAATCCAATTACGTTGCATTTGTTTAGTAGCCTCTGGCCAATCTAAATCATCAAGATCTTTTAATAATCTTTCAGCATATTCAGTGATTTTTAGCACCCATTGACGCATCGGTTTACGAATTACTGGATAACCTCCACGTTCACTTTTACCATCAATTACTTCTTCATTTGCTAAAACAGCTTTTAATTCAGGACACCAGTTAACTGGAATTTCATCAACATATGCAAGTCCAGCATCATATAACTTAGTAAAAATCCATTGTGTCCATTTATAATATTCCGGATCACTTGTTGCAATTTCACGATCCCAATCATATGAAAAACCTAAAGACTTAATTTGGCCTTTAAAAACTTCAATATTTTTCTTAGTAAATTCTGCGGGGTGATGTCCTGTTTGAATTGCAAACTGTTCAGCTGGTAAACCAAACGAATCAAACCCCATAGGATGTAATACATTATATCCTTGCATTCTTTTCATTCTTGAAACAATATCTGTTGCAGTATATCCTTCGGGATGTCCTACATGAAGTCCATTTCCTGATGGATAAGGAAACATATCTACGCAATAATATTTTGGTTTACTATCATCATAACAATCAGTTTTAAATGTTTTATATTTATCCCAATATTTTTGCCATTTTGGCTCAATTTCTTTGTGATTAAACGGCATTTTATAATTCCTCCTTAAAATAATAAAAAGTCATCCTATCTAAGGACGACTTCAAAATCGCGTTACCACCTTAGTTCAAAGCCTAAAAAGGCTAAGCCCTCGAAACTTTAACGCAGTTAACGGCAACGACTACTGTTAATTCACCGTTGCATCTCCTAGGTGAGTTCATAATCTGCTTTATCAGTTTTCACCACCCACTGATTCTCTAAATAAAAGCATAAATTACTACTAGTCCTATTCATAGATTTTTTGCTACTCACTCATTATATCATAAAACTAACCATATGCAACATAATTCATTATTAATATCTTTGATAATCTGATTCAAAAATGATAATGTCTTAATATATCCAATTTGATAATGTCCCAATTGGGTCATTATCAAAAAGATGTTACAATGTAACCTCATTATAAG
>JAGZCC010000011.1 GCA_018369555.1 Thomasclavelia spiroformis | reverse complement strand
TCTTTCATAACTTTCAAATAATGCCATTTTCGTACCCTCCTATTATTCCTTTCTTGGATCGATGTACTTAGCAGCATCATCGAATCTACCATAAGTTCCTGTAGCTTCTTTGATTGCTTCATTAGCATCTTTTCCAGCTTTAACCATATCCATCATTCTACCTAAGTTAGTGAATTCATAACCAATAATTTCATTATTTTCATCTAATGCGATTCTGTTGATATATCCTTCAGTTAATTCTAAGTAACGAGGACCTTTAGCTTTAGTAGAATAAGCAGTACCAGTCATACTTCTTAATCCTTTACCTAAATCTTCTAATCCAGCACCAACAGGTAAACCACCTTCAGAGAATGCAGATTGAGTACGTCCATAAACAATTTGTAAGAATAATTCTCTCATTGCAGTATTAATAGCATCACAAACTAAGTCAGTATTTAAACCTTCTAATAAAGTTTTACCAACTAATGCTTCTGAAGCCATAGCTGCAGAGTGAGTCATTCCTGAACATCCAATAGTTTCGATTAATGCTTCTTCAATAATACCTTCTTTAACATTTAATGTTAATTTACAAGCACCTTGTTGAGGAGCACACCAACCAATACCATGTGTTAAACCAGAGATATCTTTAATTTCTCTAGAATATACCCATTTTCCTTCTTCAGGAATTGGAGCACAACCATGTGAAGCACCTTGTTTGACACAACACATTTCTTCTACTTCGTGTGAATAAATCATTTTTTCTAACTCCCTTCGTGTTTTCGATTATAAATAGCTAGTCACACTATTTTAAGGCGAACTAAAATCACCTGAGTAAAGTATAGAATAAAGATGCTTTAAAGTCAATGAAACTTCAACTAGAAAACTAAGAAAATCGACAAATTTTTTTTTAGAAAAATTAAAAAATAAAAATATTTTTATAAATTGCTTGAAACTATAGTTAGATTATGCTAACCTGTAATTAGTTAGAAACAACTAACTCTGTGTGAATAAATGATTTTTTCTAAATCAGCTTAGTCACCTGATTTAAAAAATCAAAAGGAGGAAAATTAATGCATAAAATTAAAAGTATATATGCTCGAGAAGTATTAGATTCAAGAGGAAATCCTACTGTTGAAGTAGAGGTAAGTAGTGAATGTGGTGCATTTGCAAGAGCAATTGTTCCAAGTGGCGCATCAACAGGAATTTATGAAGCAGTAGAGCTTCGTGATGGTGATAAAAAGCGTTATTTAGGTCTAGGAGTTAGTAAAGCTGTAAATAACGTAAATGAAATTATTGCACCAGCATTATTAGATATGGAAGTAACTGCTCAAAGACAAATCGATACTAAAATGATTGAACTAGATGGTACTAAAAATAAAGGTAAATTGGGCGCTAATGCTATTTTAGGAGTATCTTTGGCAGTAGCTAAGTGTGCTGCCAAAAGTTTAAATATGTCTTTATATCGTTACATTGGAGGTGTTAATAGTCATATTTTACCAACACCAATGATGAATATTATTAATGGTGGAGCTCATGCTGATAACAATGTTGATTTTCAAGAATTCATGATCATGCCTGTTAGTGCACCAACCTTTAAAGAAGCAATTAGAATGGGAGCAGAAGTATTCCATGCATTAAAAGCAGTTTTAAAAACAAAAGGATTGAATACTGCTGTTGGTGATGAAGGTGGCTTTGCACCTAATCTTGCTTCAAATGAAGATGCTATTAAAACAATTTTAGAAGCAGTAAAAAAAGCTGGATACGAACCTGGTAAAGATATAAAACTAGCAATGGATGTTGCAAGTAGTGAGTTTTATCATGATGGTAAATATGTTTTACCTGGAGAAGGTAATAGGGAATTTACATCTAAAGAATTAGTTGATTTCTATGATGAATTATGTAGTAAGTATCCAATTGTTTCAATTGAAGATGGTTTAGACCAAGATGATTGGGATGGCTGGGATTATTTAACTAAAAAATTAGGAAATAAAGTTCAATTAGTTGGTGATGATTTCTTTGTAACTAACACATCACGTTTAAAACAAGGAATTGAAAAAGGAGTTGCTAATTCTATTTTGATCAAAGTTAATCAAATTGGAACATTAACAGAAACATTAGAAGCTATCGAAATGGCACAAAAAGCTAATTACACAGCTGTTATTTCTCACCGTTCTGGAGAAAGCGAAGACACAACGATTGCAGATATAGCAGTAGCAACAAATGCTGGTCAAATTAAAACAGGTTCAGCTTCAAGAACAGATCGTATTGCTAAATACAATCAATTACTTAGAATTGAAGATGAATTAAACAAACAAGCTGTTTATTTAGGCGATAAAAGTTTTTATCAATTATTAAAATGTTAGGCTCATCATATAGTTGGTAAATGATAATGATATATAATTAAAACAATCTTTTTAATTTTAATTACAACAAAAATAAAGAAAAACCTCCAAATTTAGGAATATTTAAACATACCAAATTAGCCATTATAATTATTATTCCTAAAGTCTAAAAACCAGAGTATTCTGGTTTTCTTTTTTTTAAATTGTTGTTATACTAATTAATGGAGGTTTTTTATTATGCAAGAATCTGGAGAAATGTATTTAGAAACAATTTTAATTTTAAAAAACAATAATGAATTTGTTCGTTCAATTGATGTAGCTAAACATTTAGGGTTTAGTAAACCTAGCGTTAGTCGGGGAGTTGGGATTTTAAAGTCAGAAGGTTATATTGTAATAGATGATAATGGACATATAGATTTAACTGATAAAGGCGATCAAAAAGCAAAATATATTTATGAAAAACATCGTATTTTAACTGAGTTTTTAATGAAGATTACTAATGTATCTAAAGAAATTGCTGAAGTAGATGCTTGTAAAATTGAACATGTTATTAGCGATGAAGTATTTGCAGGAATTAAAAATTATTTAAATGATTAAGGCGTAAGATTTTTCTTACGTTTTTAGTTTGTTTAAAAATAAATAACGATAACATGATACAGCACTAATTAATAAGGTAGATAATAAACCAGCAAGTAAACTAATTGCAATACTAAATACGCCAATATAATGACACAACCCATAAATAAGAATTATTTCTAAACTACATTCAATAATACTGATGATAAACATTAGCTTATTTTTATTTAATGCCTGTAATAAGGCACTAAGTGGCGTTTGTAAATAAAATAAAGTAAAAGGGATGGCCATGTAGCGAAGATAATTAGCACCATCAGTTGTATTATATAAAAACTTTAAACAAAACTCAGGAAAAAAATAAAAGATCAAAGTAAATGGGATACTAATCAATAAACAAATAAATAATGCATATAACATATGCTTTCTAGCACTATTTATTTTATAATAAACAATATCATCAGTAATAATTGGCAAAAATAAACGATAAACAACATTATTAAAAAAAGTTGGGGTCACTAATAACGAAATAACATAACCACTTATAATGGCATATTGTTGATGAATCATATTTTCACTATAATTAAACTTTACTAAAACATAAACTAAAATAATTGGTTCAAGAAATGCTACCAAACAATGATATAGTCTTGAACCAGTTAAAGGCATTGCAATATTTAAAACATCTTTTAACACTAAATTATCAAAAATTTTAGTACGTTTAAAATTATCAATTTGATGATTACCTAAACGAAATAACATATATATAATTGAACAAAGTTCACCTACAGACATTGCTAATGTCGCAAAACTAACTAAGTATTGATCAGTTAAAAAAGAAAATTGTCTAATCATCAAATAACTAAAACTCAAACGTGCAACTTCTTCAATAAACCCTGCTTTAGCTACTAAAAAAACATTTTGTTTAGCTAAAAAATAATTTTTGATGATACCACTAATTCCTACTAAAGGAATAAATAGAACTAATGATAATAAAGGATAAAATGCATTTTCATTTCTTAATAAATTATGACTAATAAATTTAGATGCAAATAAAAGCGAACTAGAAACAATTACACAAGTAAAAAAGCAAATTGTAAAGGCGGAAATAATAATTTTTTTATTATTATATTTAGGGTTGGCAACTAATCTAAATACAGCTGAAGGAATTCCTAATTGTCCTAATGTGATACATAAAGAGACGGTAGGCATAACTAATATATATAGTGCCATTGCTTCGCTGCTTAACTGACGAGATAAAATAATTCTATTTAAAATACTGAATATTTTAGCTAGAGTTGAACTGATTGAAAGAATAATAAATGAATTTATTAGTTTTCTTTTCATAAAGCACTTCCTTTCTGATGAAATTTGTCATATAATGTTTAGGTGATTTTGAAATGGAGGGCTAATATGGAATCGATAAATGATTTTAAATTTAATAAACGTGATCTTAATTTTTTAATTAAATTAAAAGCCCGTGATTTTAAACAACAAAATATTCATAATATTTCTGAACAGCAAATAAAGAATTATTTATTTGAACGTAAATGGAAACAAAGAGATGCTATTCCAATGTGTGAAATTATTGATGATATCATGAATCTTGATTTTTCTGAAATATTTGATTATTTAAGTTTACAAGTTATCAAAGAAGCATCTCGATTGAGTATCAATGATTTTTCTGATTTAATTTCAAAGTAGTTGCTTAAGCAACTATTTTTATTTAAAAACAAAGGAGTATTTATGAGGTGGCAAATTTTAAATGATTTAGACTACAAACACTATATGCAAGAATATAAGATAAATTCACTGTTAGCTAAAATTTTTGCATATAAAAACTATGATAAATCCCAAGTAAACTCATTACTTTCAAATCGTTTGATCTATCATGATTTTTCATTATTTTCAGAAGCTCAAATGACATTGGAAAGAATTCATGAAGCAATTGAAAACAATGAAAAAATATGTATTTATGGTGATTATGATTGTGATGGCATATTAGCAACATCGATTTTGGTTGATGCTTTTAGACAATTGGGGGTAGAAGTAGGTTATCATATTCCTAGTCGTTTACAAGACGGCTATGGATTAAATGTTACGCGTGTTGAACAAATGGCTGCAAAGGGATATAGTTTGATTATTACTGTTGATAATGGAATCAAGGCTAATGAAGCAATTGATTTAGCTAATGAACTAGGAATTGATGTTATTGTTACGGATCATCATAGTCATGATGATAATTTACCAAATGCTTTTTCAATTATTCATACAGCGATTTCTCCTGATTACCCATATAAACCTATTTCAGGAGGCTTTGTTGCCTATAAGTTAGCTAGTGCGCTATTAAATAAACACGATAAATATTTATTTTGTTTAGCGGCAATTACTACAATATCGGATATGATGCCATTACTTGATGAAAATCGTTCATTAGTTAAACGGGCTCTTGAATTTATGAAAGAAAATAAATTTTCGCAATTAGAATTATTATTAGGAAATAACCAAAACTATAATGTAACAAGTATCGGTTTTATCATCGCACCTAAAATTAATTCATTTGGGCGTCTTAGTGAAATGGTTAATCCTAATCATCTTGTTAAATATTTTTCACAAAATGCTTCAATTAGCATTTTACAGGCAGTAAGTAGTAAAGCTGTAGAAATTAATAGTAAAAGACAAACGATGACTAATCAGCAATATCAAGCTGTGTTAACCTCATTAGATGCTAATGACAAGTTTTTGTATTGTTATGAAACTGAGATTCATGAAGGACTAATTGGTTTAGTAGCAGGAAAATATACCCGTCAATATAATCGTCCAAGCTTTGTTATGAGTTTTAATCAGGATAAAAAGATATATAAGGGAAGTGCTAGAGCAATTGAGGGGTTATCTTTAAATAATATTTTTAAAGAAGTAGACGATGTTCTTGATGGTTATGGTGGTCATGAACTAGCTGGGGGATTTAGTGTAAGTAAGGAAAATGTTGAAAATTTAAAATTGCGGTTGCAAATATATTTAGATGAAAAATTAGAAAATTATCAACCACCTTTGATTGATGTAATTGAAGTCTTTGATGATGAAATAAGTAAAAATAGTGTAAAACAATTAGAATTGCTTGAACCATTAGGTAATGGTAATGAAGAAACATATTTTTACGTTCGAGATCTAGTAGTAAATAAAGTTATTCAATTATCTAATGGGAAACATTTACGTTTTGATCTTGATTTACCTAAAGCCAAGGCACAAGCATTGTATTTCAATCAAGGGAAACTATATGAACAATATAAAGATGTAAAAACTATCAGTTTAATCGGTAAATTCAATATTAATGTATTTAATAATATTGAATCGATTAATATTCTTATTGAAGAAATTAAATAGTTTTATTTAAAAAATAAAAATGATATAATTATATATCATAACAAAGGAGAAAAAATTAAATATGGATTTAACTAAATATGTAGCTGATATAAAGGATTTTCCTGAAGAAGGAATTATTTTTAGAGATGTAACACCATTAATGCAAGATAAAGATGCATTTAAAGAAACGATTGATCAATTTGTATTATGGGCAAATAATTTAGAAACAAAGGCTGATATTGTTGCCGGTCCTGAAGCACGAGGATTTTTATTTGGTTGCCCTGTTGCTTATAAGATTAATGCAGGATTTGTTCCAGTTAGAAAACCTGGCAAATTACCACGCGAAACTATTAATGAGTCATATGATTTAGAATATGGAAAGAATGAAGTACATGTTCATAAAGATAGTATTAAACCAGGCCAAAATGTAATTATTGTGGATGACTTATTAGCAACTGGTGGAACAGTTGAAGCAACGGTTAAATTAGTTGAAAGATTAGGCGGTAAAATAATTGGAATTGCTTTTTTAATTGAACTTGAGGATTTAAAGGGACGAGATCGATTACAAGGGTATAATGTTTATTCGTTGTTAAAGTATTAAAAGTAGTTATAAAATGATTAGGGGGTGTTGTTTATGGCAGAGTATAAAGGTGCTAATGATGTTGTTTCAATTGATGATATTTTAGATGTATGTGGTAAGTATATTACCAATAAAGATAGTCTAACTTTAATTAAACAAGCATATGATTTTATTATGGATAAACATAAAGATCAAAAAAGAAAAAGCGGAGAACCATATACTAATCATTTAATTTGGGTAGCTTATATTTTAGCAACATTACAAACAGGTCCAGCAACAATTGCAGCAGGATTGCTTCATGATGTTATGGAAGATTGTAATGTTAGTCATGATGAGATGGTTGAACGTTTTGGTTTAGAAATCACGACATTAGTAGAAGGGGTTACTAAAATCGGTAAAATGCCTTTTAAAGATGAAGCTGATGTTTATGCAGAAAACCACCGTAAAATTTATATCGCCATGGCTAAAGATATTCGAGTTATTTTGATTAAATTTGCTGATCGTTTGCATAATATGCGAACTTTACAATACATGCCTCCTCATAAACAAAAAAGGATAGCAAGAGAAACATTAGAAGTTTATACACCGATTGCTCATCGTTTAGGGATCAATGATATTAAAACGGAACTTGAGGATTTGAGTTTATATTATTTAGATCCAGTAGCCTTTAAAGAAATTTCTAATCTTTTAGCAGTTAAACAAGAAGAAAGAAAAGAATCGGTAGCTAAAATGATGGCAAAGGTCAAGAAAATGCTTGATGAAAATAATTATGAATATCGAATTTTAGGAAGAGCAAAATCAATTTATAGTATTTATAAAAAGATGTTTGTTAAAAAGAAAAGATTTGATGAGTTGTATGATTTGTATGCATTAAGAATCATTACTAAAGATAAGATGGATTGTTATAGTATTTTGGGGGTAATTCATGATCATTATCGACCAATTCCAGGTCGGTTTAAAGATTATATTGCAATGCCTAAACCAAATATGTATCAATCATTGCATACTTCGGTGATTGGTGAAGATGGAAATACCTTTGAAATTCAAATTAGAACCGAAGAAATGGATGAACTTGCGGAATTGGGTGTTGCAGCTCACTGGCGTTATAAAGAAAATAAAGGTTATTCATCTAAAAAAGAACAACAAGAAATTGGTGAAAAATTACAGTGGTTAAGAGAATTTATTTCTTTAAGTGATGATATTAAAGATGGTGATGCTAAAGAATATTATAATTCATTAAAAAGAGATATTTTTGAAGCAAATGTGTATGTTTTAACGCCACAAGGTAAAATAGTAGAGTTACCTAATGGATCAACACCAATTGATTTTGCTTATCGAATTCATACTGAAGTTGGACATAAAGCCGTTGGCGCAATTGTTAATAATGTTATGGTTCCAATTGATACTAAATTAAAGACAGGTGATGTAGTTGAAATAAAAACTAATAAACAATCACAAGGACCAAGTGAAGACTGGTTAAAGTTTGTTCGTACGGCTGGCGCTCGTAATAAAATTAGACAATTTATTGCTTCAAAAGAAGCTGAAACTAAAAAAGATTTAATCGAAGATGGACGTAGAATTTTAAAAGAAGAGCTGAGAAAACGTCAACTAGATGAAAAAAAGTATTTAGATCCTGATACTTATAAAAGTTTTTTAGGATCATTTGGGGCCCGTAGTTTTGATGATATTTTGTATTTTATTGGTAAAAAGAGTTTACCAATCATGACTTTGATTGACCGTGTTGTTCCTAAAAAAAGAGGTTTCTTTGATAATCTTTCAAAGATGTTACAAAGAAATAATCAAATTAATGAAAAACAAAGTAGTAAAGGGAATTCTGGGGTTGTTGTAAAGGGAATCGATGGTTTAAAAATACAATTATCTAAATGTTGTAACCCAATTCCTGGTGATGAAATACTAGGTTTTGTTTCCCAAGGACAAGGAATCAAAGTTCATCGTAAAGATTGTCCAAATATTAAAGTACCGGAAATTCAAGCTCGATTAATTGATGTGTATTGGGATTTTGCTTCGATTTCAACGATGAAATTTCAAGCTGATTTAGAGATTGCTGGTTTGGATCGAACTAATTTATTGAATGATGTAATTACGGTATTAGGGCAATTAAAGATAAATATCTTAAATATTCGAGCTGATGTTGTTGATATGAAAGCAACTATTAAATTAAAAATATCAGTTGAAGATGCTTATCGTTTGCAACAGGCAATGGATAATGTTGTTAAAATTCAAGGAATTTTTGAGGTTAAAAGAGTTATTCATTAATAAAATATGCTTTTATAATTTATAAAAAATCATTTTGATATGATGATCTCCTAATAAGTAGTGAAAATAATCATTATTTATAGGAGATTTTTTTATGAAAAGAAAATCATAAGTCATAATCTTAAGAAGAATCAAGAACATATATAAGGATTTAAACGAAATGTATAAGGTATTAAAGCTAACTAAAATATTAAAAAATATAAATGAAGTAAAAGAATATATTAAAGAAATAAAAAACAATAATACTATTCTTGTTAATACAAAGATGAAATAGAAATTATTGATTTGAAATTAAAATGAATGGAATTTCTAATTAAAAATATTTTTTATTTAAAAGCAGATTAGATGTAGCACATGTTTTTGGTAGTATAATAGCCTAATGGCTAATCTTTAAAAGATAAGATATTTATTATTATATTTGTAAGTTTAAGTCCCGTTATTATATAAATTAGGATAGAATTTGTTGTTATCAATAACGATATAATAAATAATCAATATTTATCAAATCAAATCATTGATTTTTTTTCAATAATTTAATATAATCAATTTAATCCAATGAACAAGATTAAACAGCTAAGTCTTTTTCTAGAGAAAATACGGTTGGTGTAAGTATTTAAAAGAAGGCTGTGGGACACTTGGGAGGAGTTACTTTGAAATTAGTAGGAGTAAACGTATGTCGCGTTAAGACAAAAGAGCATGTTTGATAACATGAATTAAGGTGGTACCGCGTGAATAACGTCCTTATTTAAGGACGTTTTTATATTTAAAAGGAGGAAAATGATGATGTATAAAGCACCACGAGGAACAGTAGATATCTTGCCTGATAAGACGATAAAATGGCAGATGTTAGAACAATTAATTAGAACAATTTGTGCTAACTATAATGTTAAAGAAGTAAGAACACCAATTTTTGAACATACTGAATTATTTAACCGTGCAGTTGGTGATACAACTGATGTTGTTAGTAAAGAAATGTATACTTTTAATGATAAAAAAGGCCGTTCAATTACTTTAAGACCTGAAGGGACAGCAGGTGTAGCTAGAGCATATGTAGAAAATAAAATGTTTTCTAATCCTGATAAAATAACAAAATTATATTATATTGGACCAATGTTTAGATATGAACGTCCTCAAAATGGTAGACAACGTCAATTTCATCAATTTGGAGTAGAAATGATTGGTTATGAATCTCCATATTTAGATGTAGAATGTATGACTATGGCAGTTACTTTAGTTGAAGCATTAGGGTTAAAAGGAGTAAAATTACATATTAATACCTTAGGTGATGAACAAAGTAGAGAAGCTTATCGCAATGCATTAAAAGAGCATTTTGCACCATATTTAGATGAATTATGCAGTGATTGTAAAAATCGTTTTGAAACAAATCCTTTACGTATTTTAGACTGCAAAGTAGATCGTGATCATCCATCAATGAAAAATGCACCAAAAACAATTGATTATTTAAGTGAAAAAGCTAAAGAGCATTTTAATAAAGTATGCGAATTATTGGATGATTTAGAAATTGAATATGAATTAGATACAAATTTAGTAAGAGGATTAGATTACTATTGTCATACTGTTTTTGAAGTTATTTCTGATGACCCTCGTTTAGGAGCAGGTTCAACAGTTGGTGGCGGTGGTCGTTATAATGGTTTAATTAGTGAATTAAATGGACCAGATGCTCCAGGTGTTGGTTTTGCTTTTGGAATGGAACGTTTATTAATCGCAATGGATGAAGAATTAAGTGAAGATGAGGGATTAGATGTTTATGTAATGCCGCTAGGAAATAAAGCTAAAGATCTTGCTGTGCAAATTACAACAATGCTAAGAGCAAATGGTTTTAGTGTTGATATGGATTATCAAGATCGTTCGTTAAAAGCTCAATTTAAAACAGTAGATCGTATGCATAGTCACTTTGCTTTGATTATTGGTGATCAAGAAGTTGAAGATGAAGTAGTAAATATTAAATGTACACATTCAAAAACACAAGATGTAGTACCAATTGAAAACATTGTAGCATATATTGAAAATCATATGGAGGGACATGATCATGAATAGAACACATAATAATGGGGAACTAAGAATAAGTGATGTAAATAAAATTGTTGAATTAAAAGGATGGGTAGCTAAAAAAAGAAATCTTGGGTCATTAGTATTTATTGATTTAAGAGATCGTTATGGAATTACACAAATTGTATTAAATGAAGAAATGGAAGCTTTAGCTAAAGACATTAAAAATGAATATGTGTTACATGTTGTTGGAAAAGTTATTGAACGTAGTTCAAAAAATCCCAATATGCCTACTGGAGATATTGAAATTGAAGCTAATCAAATTGATATTATTAATACAGCAAAAGTAACTCCAATTTATACAAGTGATGATACTGATGCAAGTGAAGATGCAAGAATGCAATATCGTTATTTAGACCTTAGAAGACCAGTAATGCAAAATAAAATCATTACACGTCATAAAATAACTCGTAGTATTCGTGAATTTTTAGATAATCATGATTTTATTGATATTGAAACACCATATTTAAATCGTTCTACTCCTGAAGGTGCTAGAGACTTTTTAGTTCCTTCAAGGGTACATAATGGTTCATTTTATGCTTTGCCACAATCACCACAACTATTTAAACAATTATTAATGGTTTCTGGATTTGAACGTTATTATCAAATTGCACGTTGTTTTAGAGATGAAGATTTGCGTTTAGATCGTCAACCAGAATTTACTCAAGTAGATGTGGAAATGAGTTTTATGACTACTGATGAAATCATTACTCTTGGTGAACAATTAGTGGCTAAGGTGATGAAAGATGTAAAAGGAATTGATTTACAATTACCACTTCCTCGAATGACATGGCATGAAGCAATGGAAAAATATGGGATTGATAAACCAGATATTCGTTTTGGTTTAGAATTAGTTAATTTAGATGAAGTTGTTAAAGATGTAGATTTTATGGTGTTTAAAAGTGCTTTAGAGGCAAATGGACATGTTAAAGGAATAAATGTTAAAGGGGAAGCTAATAATTTTTCTCGTAAAGCAATTGATAAATTAACAGATATTGTTAAAACATATAAAGCTAAAGGACTAGCATGGTTAAAAGTTAAAGATGGAAAAGCAGAAGGGCCAATTGCAAAATTCTTTAGTGATGAACAAATGACACATTTACTAGCAGCGATGGATGCTAATGATGATGATTTATTATTATTTGTAAGTGATGCTAAATATAATGTTGTTTGTGATGCTTTAGCAGCACTTAGAAATCATTTGGGTAAAGAATTAAAATTATATCGTCAAGATGAATATGCATTTTTATGGGTCGTTGATTTTCCAATGTTTGAATATGATGAAGAAACAAAACGTTATTATGCAGTTCATCATCCATTTACTCGTCCAAAAGATAGTGATCTTGATAAAATTGAAAATGATCCTGCCAATTGTTTAGCTGATGCTTATGACATTGTTTTAAATGGATTTGAATTAGGTGGCGGTTCACAACGTATTTATGAACAAGAATTACAAGAACGAGCTTTTAGGGCATTAGGTTTCACTCAAGAAAGAATTGATAGCCAATTTGGCTGGTTTGTTGAAGCATTCCAATATGGAACACCACCACATGGAGGGTTTGCTTTAGGGTTAGATCGTCTAGCGATGATTTTAACTAATAGTGAAAATATTCGTGAAGTAATTGCATTCCCTAAAAATGCTAGTGCGGTATGTCCAATGTCTAAAGCGCCAGGTAAAGTTGATAAAGAACAATTAGATGAACTTAAAATTGCGGTGATTGAAGATGAATAAAGAAAGAATTGATGGTGTTGTAGCTAATATGAAGGAAGCTGGTCTTGATTATTTATTGATCAGCGAACCTTCATCAATTGATTATTTAATCGATTATGTTAATAATCCTGGTGAAAGAATGTATGTTTTAATGCTAGGAGCTAAAGGTGATCATAAGTTATTTTTTAATAAATTGTTTTTTGTTGATAAAGATTTAGGAATTGATATTGTTTGGCATAGTGATGTAGATGATGCTATCCAAACAATTGTTGATAATTTAAAAGAGGTTAAAAAAATTGGAATAGATAAGCATTGGAGTGCTAATTTCTTACTTGATTTAATGGAAAAATTACCAGATGTTAAATTTGTTAATGGTTCAAAGTGTGTTGATTATAAAAGAATGGTCAAAGATGATCGTGAACAACAATTAATGATTGAAGCAAGTATTATTAATGATAAAGCAATGAATGAGATGATAAAGCAAGTTGCACTTGATTTAAGTGAAGTTGAAGTTGCGAGTAAATTAAAGGATATTTATCAAAAATTAGGTGCAACTGATATCAGTTTTGATACAATCGTTGCTTATGGTAAAAATGGTGCAAATCCTCATCATGAAAATGATGATAGTCGTTTAAACCCCGGAGATAGTATCATTATAGATATGGGATGTAAGTATCAAGGATATTGTTCAGATATGACAAGAACAGTATTTTATAAAGAAGTCAGTCAAGAAGCTAAAGAAGTGTATGAATTAGTTAAAGCGGCAAATGAAGCAGCTGAAGCTATAATTAAACCGGGGGTAAAACTTTGTGATATTGATAAAACTGCTCGTGATTTGATTACTAAAGCTGGTTATGGAAAGGAATTTAATCATCGTTTAGGACATTTTATTGGTAAAGATGTTCATGAATATGGCGATGTTTCTGTAAACTTTGATTTAGAAGTTCAAGAAGGAATGGTTTTTTCAATTGAACCGGGGGTATATTTAGCTGGTAAATTTGGGGTAAGAATTGAGGATTTAGTTTTAGTTACTAAAGATGGATGTAAGGTTTTAAATAGTTATACTAAAGATTTGATTGTAATTTAGTTTTTGTGATAAAATGATGGCGAGGTGATATAAATGTATTATTTTATAGGTATAAAAGGTTCGGGAATGGCACCGCTTGCAGAAATTCTTCATGAACTTGGCAATGATGTTTGTGGTAGTGATATTGATAAATATATTTTTATTGAAGAAGAGTTAAAAAAGAGAAATATTCCAATTTATTCTTTTGATGCTAATAATATTAAAGATGGCTATACTGTTATTATTGGAAATGCTTTTAGTGATGATCACGTGGAAGTAAAAGCAGCATTAGCTAATCCAACAGTTAAATGTTATCGTTATTTTGAGTTTTTAGGAAAATTTATGGAAAACTTTATTTCAATTAGTATTGCTGGAACTCATGGTAAAACAACAACAACGGGAATGGCTTATCATTTATTTGAAGATTTTGATAAAACTACAGTATTAATTGGCGACGGAACTGGTCATGCATGTAAAGACAGTAAATATTTTATTGCTGAATCATGTGAGTTTCAGGATCATTTTTTACATTATTATCCTAATTATGCAATCATTAATAATATTGAATTAGATCATGTTGATTATTTTGGTAATTTAGAACGTTATATTAAATCATTTGAAAAATTTGCTAATCAAGTAAAAGATACGGTAATTGTTTGGGGCGATGATCCAAATATCAAGAAAATAAATTTTGAAAAAAGAGTTATGAGATTTGGTTTAAATGACTATAATGACGTTAGAGCGGTAAATGTAATTGAGAATAATTTAGGTTTTTCTTTTGATGTATATATTCACAATGAATTATTTGGGCACTTTAATTTACCGTTCTTTGGTAATCATATGCTTTATAACTCACTTGCAATTATTACACTTGGTTATTTAGAGAATATGGATAATGAATATATTCAAAATAAATTATCAACTTTTCAAGGTACTAAGCGTCGTTACACTGTAACAGAAGTTGGAAATAATATTTATGTAGATGATTATGCTCATCATCCAACTGCAATTAAATATGTTATTGAAGCTACTAGAGTTAGATATCCCGGTAAAAAAATCGTTGCTGTTTTTAAACCAGATCGTTTTTCGCGTGGAGCAAGGTTTGCAGTAGAATTTGCTCGTGCCATGGATTTAGCTGATTATCCATATTTTTGTCCATTTCCAGAAAATGCTGTTAAAGAAGAAGGAATTGATATTGATATCTATGATATAGCTAAAAATTTACCAAGAGCAAAGGTTATCAACGAAGATCAAGAAGCAGCAAAAGAGTTGGCTCAATATGATGATGTTGTCTTCTTGTTTATGTCAAGTAAAGATATTTATAAACTAGAAGAAAAAGTTATCGCAATAAAAAATTCTATATAAGTATTTAAGATTGTGATATAATATGAATTAGAAAGTCGAGGTAAGGTTATGACTGCTTTAGATATTTGTTACTGTGTTTTGATTTTAGCAGGGGCTTTTGCTTTAGTATGTTTGGGTATTTTATTGCTTCGTAGTTCAATTACAGTTAAACAAATTGGTAATACTGTAGAAATGGCGCAAAATACGATTAATAAAGCTGAAAAGATTATGGATGATATTTCTTATAAGTTAAGATTATTGAATGCTCCAGTTGAATCAATTGCACGTTTTTTTGATCCTAAACGTCCTAAATTTAGTTTGCTTGGAACGATTATTAATTTTTTTAAAAAGAAATTTTAGAAAGGTGAGATTATTATGAAAATTGGAAAATTTATTGCAGGTGTAGGTATTGGAACAGTAGTCGGTATGTTATTGGCACCAAAAAAAGGTAGTGAATTGAGACAAAATCTTAAGGACAAATCTCAAGAGTTATATGATAAAGCCCAAAATATGACAAAAGAAGATATTGAGTCATTAGTTAATAATACAATTGATGAAATTAAACAAGCAATCGAAGAGTTTGATTTAGATGAATTTAAGGAAACAACAGGTGCTAAATTATCTAATTTAAAAGATAAATTAGAGCAATTAGCTAATTCAATTAAATCAAGTGATGAATATGCAAATTTTAAAGAAGCGGTTAATAAAGTTAGTACAGATTTAACTAGTACAATAAGTGAAATCAAGACAAAAATTCAAGACAAAGATTTTGATGCGATACAAAAACTAGATGATGCTATGGATGATATTGAAGATGAATTAGATATTATCATAGAGGATTTAAAAGATTAATGAAAAAGGTTACGATTTATGATGTTGCAAGAGAAGCCGGTGTTTCTCTTGCGACAGTTTCTCGAGTGATTAACGGTTCTAGTGTTGTTCGAGATAAAACAAAACAAAAAGTCTTGGAAGTTATTGAGCGCTTAGATTTTAAACCTAACGATATTGCCCGAGGACTAGCGACAAGTAAAACAACAACAATTGCGATTGTTTTTCCTCAATCATTATTTGCTCATGTAAAAAATATGATTGGTGGTATTGGTGATACTGGAAGACATTTAGATTATAATATCAATATGTATACTACTGATGATATTGGTGATGAAAATACAGTTGCTGATATTACAGAACGTTTAGTTAAATCTAGAGTAGATGGAGCTATTTTGTTTAATAATGAAAATATTGATGAAATGATTGAATCAATTGTTAAATATAAATTACCAATTGTAGTAATTGGTAAAAAGATATCTGGTGATAATATTGGATCTATCTATATCGATGTAAAAAAAGCGGCTGAAGAAATAGTTGATCGTTATTTAGCTAAAGGAAAAGATGATATTGTTTATATTTTACCAAAGCAGAATTTAATCAAGAGTGATGAAATTATTGAAGGAATAAAAGAAACATATAAAAAATATGATAAGGTTTTTACAACAAACCAAATTCTTACAAGTTCAAGTCATTATGAAAATACATATCCTCACTTTGTAGAATACTTTAAGAATCATAAACATGATTTAGTATTTTGTGGGTATGATAAAGATGGTGTAGCAGTAATTAATGCAGCTCAGGAAAATGGAATTAAAATTCCTGAAGAAATGGAAGTTGTAGGGATGTTGAATACTAGTTATTCAATTATGTGTAAACCTACTTTATCGTCTCTAAATGTGCCTGTATATGATATGGGGGCACTTGCAGTTCGTTTGTTGACTAAATTTTTACATGATGAAAAAATTGAGTCAAAAGAAATTGCTGTAAGACACATGTTTATTAAACGTAATTCTACCAATGAATAGAAAAGTTTCTATTCATTTTTTTTTTTTTTTTTTTTGAGGTAAATACTTATGAAAGAAATAAGAAAAATAAAAGCAGTAGCTGTGGGATATGAAGAAAGAAAGGGCGTGATAATTTAAAAATAACGGAGGATAAAAATAATGAATGATTATATACAAAACCCAAATGAAATTTTTTTAAATGACTGTAAAACATCATGTTTTATAAAAAATGTTGTAAAAGCATCAAATATTATCATCGGTGACTATACATATTATGATGATATTGAGGATCCAATTAAATTTGAACAAAATAATGTTCTTTTCAATTATCCCGAATTTGGTGATAAATTTTGCTCAATTGCATCTAAAACAAAATTTATTATGGGGCTAGCTAATCATCGAATTAGTAGTGTAACAACATACCCATTTAATGTTTTTGGAGGTTTATGGAATAAAAATACACCTGAACATTTATCACAGTTACCATTTAAAGGAGACATTGTTATTGATAATGATGTCTGGATTGGAAGAGAAAGTGTGATTATGTCAGGTGTTAAAATTGGTGATGGAGCAATAATTGGTGCTTATTCAGTAGTAACAAAAAATGTATATAGTGTTGTTGGTGGAAATCCAGCTAAACTTATTAAAAAACGTTTTGATGATGAATTAATTGAAATATTATTGAAAGTAAGATGGTGGGATTTTGAACCTGAAAAATTAGTAGAATTTTTACCATTATTGTGTGACCCTGATTTAAAAAAAGTGAAAAAAGTATTTAAGGAATATTTAAATAATAAATAATTATTTATCTAAGATGTAAAGGTGATAAAAATATTGACTTAAATAAAATTTTTTGAAATAAATATTATGATACTATAATATAAGGTGATAGGATGAAAATTATTAATGGAGATTTATATATAGATCAAGTAGAAGAATTAATCTATGAATATACAGAATATTTGAATCGTGATTTATCATTTCAAAATTTTGATGAGGAATTGGCTGATCTTGCAAAAAAGTATACTGATCCTAATGGTAGACTACTTGTATGTATTGAAAATAATAAAGTAGTAGGGATGGTTGCTTATCATCGTTATGATAATAATTGTTGTGAAATGAAAAGATTGTATGTAAAAAATAAATATCGAGGTCAAAAAATTGGAGAAAAGATGGTAAGAGAATTATTAAAACTTGCTAAAAATGATGGCTACAAGGAAATGGTTTTAGATACGATCAAACCATTACAAGAAGCAATTCATTTATATAAAAAGCTAGGTTTTCAAGAATGTGATGCCTATTATTATAATCTAATGGAAGATGTAATTTATATGAAAAAAGAATTATAATTTTTGAGTTGACCATTAAAGATGGATTATTGACTTATTTTTGGTTTTAGAATATAATCAATTATGACGTTGAAGGAAAATACTAGTCAAAATAGGCATTTAAGAGACCTTGTGGTTGGTGTAAACAAGGATGTACTACTGATGAATACACTCTGGAGTTTCTAGATGAAAAGTCTAGACGGGTAATACCGTTATCTATTTTGAAAGTGCATGTTATAAACATGAATAAAGGTGGTACCGCGAGATTTCGTCCTTTAAGATGAAGTCTTTTTTATTTATATGGAGGATAGGAAATGAAGATTTATGATGAATTAGTATGGCGTGGGCTAATTAAGGACGTTAGTTCACCAGATTTAGAAGAGAAATTAAATAATGGGGGAATGACTTTTTATATTGGAACTGATCCTACTGGAGATAGTTTACATATTGGACATTTTTCATCTTTTTTAATTTCTAAACGTTTAAAAGATGCTGGACATAATCCAATTTTATTAGTTGGTGGTGCAACAGGTTTAATTGGTGATCCAAAACCAGATACTGAAAGACCGATGATTACTAAAGAAACAGTAGAACATAACTTTAATTGTCTAAAAAAACAAGCACAAGATATTTTTGGGTTTGAAGTTGTAAATAACTTTGATTGGTCAAAAGATCTTAACTTTATTGATTTTTTAAGAGAGTATGGTAAATATTTCAATGTTAATTATATGCTTAACAAAGATATTGTAAAACGTCGTTTAGATGCCGGAATCACATATACAGAATTTTCATATATGATCATGCAAGCTATGGATTTTGAATGGCTTTATAATAACAAAAATTGTGTAATGCAAGTTGCTGGTCAAGATCAATGGGGTAATATTACGGCAGGAATTGAATTAATTAGAAAAAAAGATGGTAAAGAAGCATATGGTTTTACAATGCCATTATTAACTAAGAGTGATGGAACTAAATTTGGTAAAACAAATGGTAAAGCTATCTGGTTAGACAAAGAAAAAACATCACCATATGAAATGTATCAATTCTTTATTAACTCAGAAGATGAGAAAGTAATTGATTACTTAAAATTCTTAACATTCTTAACACCAGAAGAAATTATGGAATTAGAAGAAAAAAATAAAACACAACCACATTTAAGAGAAGCTCATCAAGCATTAGCTCGTGAAGTAATTACATTCTTACATGGTAAAGAAGCATATGAAGAAGCACAAAATATTTCTAAAATGTTATTTTCAGGACAAATTCAATCACTTACACTAGATCAAGTAAAAGTATGTTTTGAAGGAGTACCAAGTGTTGATGTAAATGAAGATTTAAATATTTTAGATGCTTTAATCACTTGTGGTGGAGCAAAAAGTAAACGAGAAGCTAGAGAATTTGTAAACGGTGGTTCTGTTTTAATTAATGGTGAAAGAATCAAAGATGTTGACTTTGTTGTAAAAAAAGAAAATGCTTTTGGAAATGAAGCAACGGTAATACGCCGTGGTAAAAAGAATTATTTTGTAATTAAACATGTTTAAAAATAAATTAGTTAAAATATAATTATTAAAAAAGGGTGTTTCATATAAGAAAATACCCTTTTTACATATATAAATATGATGAAAAATTATATTATTTGTTGTCATAAATTAAAGATGTGTGCTAATTCTTAAAACCGTTTCATTTTTTATTTGAATTTATTTAATAAATTCAATATTAGAAAACAGCTATACATTTATTTTATATCTAACTATCTTTATCTTTGTTATTTAATATGTGAAGGTCTGGAAAATATAAAAATAGTTTTAAACTTGTAAAAATGTATTCCATTTTATGTTAAATTTCAGTTGCTTTGTTCATTTATTATTAGGAATTTTTTACTATTGTCAATTATTGTTATTTTTGTAAATTTTTTAATTTTATTATAAATATACTAATTTGTTTACATTCTATATCACTCATGTTGTTTATCAGCCGTTTACAGTTGACTAATATTTTCTATATTTGGATAGATTAATAGAAGTTGTATTTTATCTTATTTTAAAGTATGTTTTTGCAAAGATTTAAAATGGCAATTAAAAAAAACAAAATAATACGATTCTTAAAAGTAAGTAATTACTAAAAGAATCGTATTTTATAAAGAAGTTATTAAATTGATAATTGTTACTTTTTACGCGGAGTCTTTTTCCATAACATCGTATTTTTTTCATTAGTTAAACTAGTAAGTAAGTTATTTTTAGCTTGAGGGTATTTTTTATACAAATCATTTAATAATTGTTTAAATTCCTCACGTTTAGTATGTTTATCAGCTGGACAAGTTGATTCAACGATAGGAATATTTGCTTCTTTTACTGCTGCAACGATGTCAGATTCATAAGCATATACTAAAGGACGAATAAAATTCATATCAGTTCTACTTAAATACATCTTTGGTGTAAATGTTGCAATTTTACCACCATAAACCATATTCATAAATAAAGTTTCTACAGCATCATCACCATGATGAGCAAAAGCAACTTTATTACAACCATATTTCTTTGCTCCATCAATAACTAAAGCTTTTTTAAATTTTGAACATAGTGAACATTGTAATCTACCATCATCGGTTTTATTTAATTTAAGGATTTCATAAACATCACTAGGTTCATGATAAAGTTCAATTTCATTCTTTCTACAAAAAGCATCAACTTCACTAAAATCCATATTAGGAAATCCCATTTCAACATGAACCCCAACAACATCAAATTTAACATCAGCAAATTTTTTATAAAGAGATAAACAGTATAATAATAGTACTGAATCCTTTCCGCCAGAAACACCAACACAAATTCTATCATTATTTTGAATCATATCAAATTCTTGATCAGCCTTACGAATACAGCCTAATACTTTTTTCATTGTCATATTAATCACCTCCATCATTCTACAAAATTCTTTTATTAAAGTAAAGATGTTTGCAATTTATTATAATCCTATGTAAAATGTTTAAAGGTGATAATATGGATGGAATAATATTAATAAATAAACCTAGTGGTATGACTAGTCATGATGTCGTTAATAAATTAAGAAAGATTTTAAAAACAAAGAAAGTTGGACATTGTGGTACTTTAGATCCTGATGCCACAGGGGTATTAGTTGTATGTGTAAATAAAGCAACAAAAGTTTTACAGTTTTTAACAAGTGATAGTAAAGAATATATTGCAACTTTATCTTTAGGGACAAGTACAGATACATATGATGCTAGCGGTAAAGTTTTAGAAAAGAAAGAGTATAGTGGTTTAGATAAACAAGTAATTATGGATTGTTTTAAAAAATCTGTAGGTAAACAAATACAAAAACCACCTATTTATTCAGCGATTAAAGTTAATGGTAAAAAATTGTATGAATATGCAAGAAATGGTGAAGAAGTAGAAATTCCTACAAGAGAAGTTGAAATTAATTATCTTGAAATTATGGATATAAAAGATAATTTAATTAAGTTTAAAGTTGGCTGTTCTAAAGGAACGTATATTCGCTCATTATGTTTTGACCTAGCTAAAGCATTAGGTTATCCTGGTCATATGCAAGATTTAATAAGAACTAAATCTGGTAATTTTAGGATTGAAAAATGTTATACATTAGAGCAGCTTGAAAATGGTGATTTTGAATATCTTAGTTTAGAAGAAGCGTTAGATAGTTATCGAAAAATTGTTGTTGAAGATGAAAAAATTGTTTATCATGGTAAAAAGATTAAGTCTGATATCAATGAACAAGTAGTTATTTGTAATAAAAATAACCAAGTATTAGCTATGTATGGACCTGATGGTAATGGGTATTTGAAAAATATTAGAGGACTATGGTAATGGAAATAATTTATTTAAATAAAGAATGTAATAATGATTTAAAGGATAGTTGTGTTGCGTTAGGTTTTTTTGATGGGATGCATTTAGGACATCAAAAATTAGTAGAAAAAGTTATTGAAATTGCTGATAAAAAAAATTTAAAAAAAGCGTTATTAACATTTGATCAACATCCTAAGTCATATCTTAAAAATGCTTCATTTAAAGAATTAATGAGTTTAGATGATAAAGCGATGTTTTTAGAAAAATATGGTTTTGATTATTTATTTGTATTAAAATTTGATTTTGAGCTAGCAAGTATGCGAGCACTTGATTTTATTAATGAATTTATTATTAAAACAAATATTAAACATATAATTTGTGGTTTTGATTTTCATTTTGGAAAGAATGGAGAAGGTAATTTTGAAACATTAATGCAAAATGAAAAAAATAATTACGAAGTATCTGTAATCAAAAAACAAGAATATAATCATCATAAGATTTCATCATCGTATTTAAAAGAAGCATTAGTAAATGGTGATGTTGAATTGGTTGAAAAATTATTAGGAAGATATTATTGTGTTAGTGGAAAAGTTATTCATGGTTTGAAAAATGGGCGTAAGATAGGCTTTCCAACAGTTAATATTGCTGCAAATAATTATTTTTTACCTAAAAATGGCGTATATGGCGTTATTATTGTAATTGATGATAAAAAATATTTAGGAATGGCTAATCTTGGTTATAATCCAACTTTTAATATTTTAAAAAATGTATCTTTAGAAGTTAATATTTTTGATTTTGATCAAGATGTTTATGATAAATATGTAACAGTATTTTTTATTAAAAAAATTCGTTATGAAAAAAGATTTGACTCAGTTACTGAATTAATTCAGCAATTGAATCAAGATCGTAAGCAAATAAAAAATGAAATCCAGCTTATAAATGATTAATAAATGTTCATAATATAAGTGGTGATTTAATGATTTATATATGGCTTGTTTTTGCTAGTTTTATCTGGGGGATAAATGTTTTAGTAATGCGCTATATGCTTGTTTATACGTCCTCTATTTTTTTAGCAACATTAAAGGTTTTATTATCGTTGCTAGTTATTTTTGTGATTATGAAAATTAAGCATGTTTCATTTAAACATAATCAATGGCTACTGGCATTAAAAGTTTCGATAGTATCGATTAGTCTTAATTTTATTTTAACTTTTAGTGGCCTAAATTTAATTCCTGGTAGTTCAAATGCTATAATTAATGCTTTAGCACCACTTATAACAGTAGCCTTAGGCATGTTTATTTATCATTTAAAAATAAATAAACATCAAAAAATTGCTTTAATTCTGGGATTAAGTGCTTTTATTATTTCGTTAGAATTTAATTTTAATTTATTGAATATTGGTTATTTAATGGTATTTTTAGGTGTTGTTTTATATTGCTATGGTAATTTGTTGATGCAACATGAATGTAATAAAGATGATAATTTAGCATTTAATTTCCAATATTTATTATTAGGATTTATTGAATTATTTATAGTAAATTTATTTACTTTAAAGACTAATAATCTAAGTGATATTTCAATAATGTTATGGATTTTATTTATCTTGTTTTCTGGTGTCGGTTTTGCTTTGATTCAATTAATTTATTTTAAAGCAGTACACGAAATAGGAAGTGTGAAAACAAGTTTTTTATTAGGGTTGAATCCTGTATTTACATATATAGGATCCTTATTTTTAGGTGAAAAGTTTAATTTATATAAGTTTATCGCTATGGTAATTATGGTAATAGCAATGATTAAAGCAAATAAAAAAGATAGTTTAGAAAATTAACTATCTTGATAATATTTAATTAATGCTTGAGTACCTAAATCATCATAGCCTTTTTCTTGTAATATTTTAAACATTTTTAAAACATCATTTAAAACAGGTAAATCAAGGTTACTTTGATCAGCTTCATTTTTAGCAATATCCATATCTTTAATAAAATGCTTAATATAAAATCCTGGGTCAAAATCATCTTTTAACATTTTATAACCATTATTGCTCATTTGCCAAGAACCAGCCGCTCCATTAGAAATACAATCAAGAACTAATTGACAATCTAAGTTAGCTTTTTTAGCATAACTAAGAGCTTCACAAACACTAGCTAATGTCCCGGCAATAGCAATTTGATTTGCCATTTTAGTATGTTGACCACTACCAGCATTTCCAACATAATTAATTTTTGTTCCTAAAACATTTAATACAAATTTGATTTTTTCAAAAATTTCTTTATCACCACCGACCATAATTGATAAAGTTCCATTTGCTGCCCCAACATCACCCCCAGAAACCGGTGCATCTAAACTAAATATTTGTTTATCTTTACATATTTTATAAATCTTTTGACTTAAACAAGGTGTAGATGTTGTAAAATCAATTAAAATAGTATTTGGATTAACATTTTCAATAATCCCGTCACTTTCAAAATATACTTCTTCAACATCTTTAGGGAACCCTACCATAGTCATAATAATATCTTTATCTTTAACACATTCTTTAATACTATCACACCATGTAACTTGATCAAGGATATCTAAAACTTTATCTTTTGTTCTTGTATAAATTGAAACATCATAGTTAGCTTTACATAAATTTTTAACCATTCCTTTACCCATTACACCAACACCGATAAATCCAATTTTCATCATCTTTTTTCCTCCAATAAATCATCAAATAATTTTATAATTCCTTGCTTTATTTTATCATTAATCTTTTCAGGATGCCACTGGATTCCAATAATATTGTCTTTTTCAATTGCTTCAATGACCCCATCATCACTAAGTGCACTAATAGTAAAACCATCGGCTAATTTATTGATAGCTTGATGATGAAACGAATTAGTCATAAATTTTTTACCTAAATATTTTTCTAATAAAGTATTTTTTTTAGTTTTGACTAAATGATGATAACCTGTAATATCTTTTTGAAGATGATGATCAATATCTTGATATAATGTGCCGTTAAAAGCAACATTGATAGTTTGGATTCCCCGACAAATTCCTATAATTGGTTTATTTTGTTGACTAAATGATTTAATTAAATCAAATTCTAATTGTTCTAAAAATGCTAGTTCTTTTTTTGTTTTAGGGTGCAAATCTTCATGATAATAGTTAGGATCAATATCTGCTCCGCCAGTTAGTAAAAGTCCATCACAATTATCAGTTAAAAAAGATAGAGTATTTTTATTAATTGATGCAACCATAATAATATCAGGATGAGCAAACATTTTAAGATAATTATGATAAATATATAAAATATTTTTATCGCTGTATGAACGAAGTGGGGTTAGTATTTTTTTTGACATTAAATAATTCCTCCTATCCAACTATATGAAATAATTCAAAAATAATGTAAAGTATTGTAAATTCTCTTTAGACATGATAGTTATGTTGTGGTATACTCTATTAGTAAGGTTAGTGTAAAGAGGGATGTTTAGATGAAAATTTTAGATGATTTGCTAGCAAAGTTTGGTAGTCAAACAGTAATAATAGTATGTATTTGTATTTTATTAGTTATTTTTGCAATGATAGTATATCGAATGTTTAAATTAAAAAAGTATCGTAAAGAAATTATTGAATTAGAAAATCAAATGAATGCTGTTAAATCTTTACCAATTCAATATCGTTTAGGACGAGTAAAAGGAATTGGTAAAAATATGCCTGAGGTACTTGAAAAATATAATTTATATATAAAAGAATTTGATGATTTAAATAGTTTTCAAACTAATGATATCGTTCCTTTAATCAATGAAATAGATGAACAGTTATATTATCGTAAATTAGCAGGTGTTAAAAGTAAATTATATAAATTAAAAGAGAAGATTTCAAATTATGAAACTAAATCACAAGATTTATTAAAAAGAATTGAAGTAATTACTGAAGTTGAAAATGAACAACGCTTAGAAATAATTAAAATAAAAGAAAAATATCGTGCAGCAAGTGATAATTTTGCTAATGTTCGTTTTAAAATTGAAGATTTTGTACCAAGTATTCCTGAAATATTTAACGAGATAGATGAACGTTTTGTAGTACTTGAAGAGATGATGAATAATCAACGTTTTGATGAAGCTAAAACATATGCTGGTAAGATTGAAAAAGATGTTGATATTTTAGCGGCTAATTTACGTGATTTGCCGACATATATTTCTATTGTTCGAAAATATATTCCTAAACGTTTAGAAGAAATATATGCAATTATTGAGGAAATGAAGGAAAAAGATTTTTCTATTGAAAAGTTATCTGCAGCATCAAGATATAATCAAATTGGTAATGTTTTAGAACAAACAATTCAAAATATTAAGGATTTGAAATTAGAAAATGTTGGGGCTTCAATTGAGAAAATGACAGAAGATTTAAATGATTTAACTAGTGATTTGGAAAAAGAACAGACTGCTTTTCATCAATATGAAGAGGCTCGTAATAATTGTTATCGTCATATTGGGCGTTTAGATGATGGTTTGAAAAAGACAGTAAGTTCGTTATCTGAATTGCAGGAAAATTATTTATTGGCTGATTATAAGATTACAATTGCTGGAGAGTATAATAAATTTAAACCAATCGTAGATGATTTAGCTCGATTAACGGAAGTAATTGAATCAAAGAATTTTTCTTATAGTGCTTTAATTGATGAATTTAATGATTTAATTAAACGCTGTCAACCTTTTGATGATGCGTTGATTAAATATAATGAGTTAGAAAGTTCACTTCGTTTAGAAGAAAAAAGAGCATTAGATGAATTAGATAATATTAATATTGTTTTACTAGAAATAAAATCAGAAATTAAAAATAAACATTTACCAATGATTAGTGAATCATATAAAGATTATATCGATGATTCTTATCAAAAAGCTGATGAAATAATGAAATTTATTCGTCATCGCCCAATTGATTTAAAAAGATTATCAGAACAGGTAGATGCAGCTAGAGATGTTATTTATAAACTATATGATAATGTGCATAATTTAATTGTAACTGCAGAAATGGTTGAAGAAGCAATTATTTATGGGAATCGTTATCGTAGTTCGTTTTTAGAAGTAAATACTGAATTGACTAAAGCTGAGTTATTATTTAGAAATGGTGAATATACTAAAGCTTTGTCAACAGCTGTTGATATTATTGAAAAAATCGATCCAGGATCATATGAGATGTTAATTAATAAAAACACAAAGTCAGAGTAGGACTTTGTGTTTTAATTGCATATAATAAAAAGGAGGGGTTTTTATGATATATTTGGATTATGTTGCAACAACACCGCTTCGATCAGAAGTTTTATCAACATATAATAATTTATTAGAGAAGTATTTTTTTAATGCTGATTCAATGTATGACAAAGGAATTGAGGTTAATCGTTTGATGGAGCATTCACGTAAATTGATTAGTGAGATGCTTAAAGTTAAAGAAGATGAATTGATTTTTACAAGTTGTGGAAGTGAATCTAATAATCTAGCGATTAAGGGAGTTGCTTTTCAATATCAAAATCGTGGTAAACATATTATTACAACAGCGATTGAACATTCTTCGGTTTATGAAACATGTAAGGAATTGGAAAGGACTTTTGGATTTGAAGTCACTTATTTAAATGTTGATCAAAAAGGGCGGATTTCTTTACAAGAATTACAAGATAGTATTCGTGATGATACGATTTTGGTATCAATTATGTATGTAAATAATGAAATTGGAGTAATTAACCCAATTGAAGAAATTAAACAAATTGTTAAAAAATATGATAAAATAAAATTACATTTTGATATGGTACAAGCATTAGGAAAATTACCGATAGATTTAACTGATGTTGATCTCGCTTCGTTTTCTGCACATAAAATATATGGTTTAAAGGGAAGTGGATTATTATTTAAAAGAAGATCAACGACAATTGTTCCATTAATTAATGGCGGACAACAGGAATTTGGTTTACGTGGTGGAACGTCAAATGCTTGTAGTAATATTGTTTTTGCAAAAACATTACGTTTAGCATTAGAAAATTTTGATAATAAGGCAAAACATATCAAGATGATTAATAGCTATGCAAGAAAATGTTTAAATCAAATTGATGGAGTTGTTATCAATAGTGATGAAACGTGTTGTATTAGTTCGATATTGAATTTTTCTTGTCCAGGGTATAAACCGGAAGTTATTTTACATGATTTAGAAAGTGAAGGGATATATCTTTCAACTCGTAGTGCATGTTCTTCTAAAAGTGAGAATATTTCTAGAATAATGGCACAACTTAATCTTGATAAAGAAATTGCTTCGAGTGCGTTAAGAATTAGTTTTGGAGAACATACAATTAGTGAGGATATTGATAAATTCTGTTATTATTTACAAGAGAGTTTAAGAAAATTAAAGAAACAGAGGTAAAAAATGGAAGCAAATTATATATTAGTTCGTTTTGGTGAGCTTACAACAAAAGGGAAAAATCGTAAATTATTTACTAATCGTCTTTTAAAGAATACAAAAGAAATATTATGTGAGTTTAAACAATTAAAATATGATTTACAGCATGATCGGATGTATGTAATTTTAAATGGTGAAGATCATGAAGCAGTATGTAATAAATTAAAAACGGTATTTGGAATTTATTCATTTTCTGTTGCTTATAAGATAAATAAAGATTTAGAGCAAGCAAAACAGGCAGCGTTAAAAATAATTGAAAATAATCATGGAACTACTTTTAAAATCAATACTAAACGTTCTGATAAAAATTTTCCTGGTAAATCTCAAGAAATCAATCGTGAGATTGCAACATATATTTTTCATCACAGTAAAAAACAATTAAAAGTAGATGTTCATCATCCTGATATTTTAGTAACGGTTGAAATTCGCTATGATGCAATTTATGTTATGGATAATATTATTAAAGGTGCTGGTGGATATCCAGTTGGTGTTGGGGGAAAAGCTTTATTGATGATGTCTGGAGGAATTGATTCACCAGTAGCTGGATATTTAACTTTAAAACGTGGCGTAGATATCGAATGTATTCATTTTGCAGCACCACCATATACAAATGAACTAGCTCGTGAAAAGGTTTTAGATCTAGTTGATAAACTACGTCATTATACACATGGTCAAATAAAAGTGCATATTGTTAATTTTACTAAATTGCAATTAGCCGTGTATGATCATTGTGATGAAAGTTATGCAATGACAGTAATGCGTAGAATGATGTATCGAATTAGTGAAATAGTTGCTAAGAAAAATCATTGTTTGGCTTTAGTAAATGGTGAAAGTATTGGTCAAGTTGCTTCGCAAACTTTAGATAGTATGCAAGTTATTAATGAAGTTGTAAAAATACCAGTACTTCGACCAGTTTTGTGTTTGGATAAGTTAGAGATTATTGATATCGCTAATTCAATTGATACTTATGAAATATCAATTCGTCCACATGAAGATTGTTGTACAATCTTTACCCCAAAAGCACCAGCGACTAAACCAAAAAGTTATAAAGCTGAGGCTTTTGAAAAAGAGTTTGATTTTGAAAAATTAATTAATGAATGTGTTGATACAATTGAAGAAGTTGTCATAAATAATACTTATAAACAAAATGATGATATTTTTTAAAAAATGATGTATAGATTTTCTATCTTGACACAAGATATATGTGTCAGGAGGTGAAGATATATGTCACAATATTCTAATAGAAATAAATTAGTTGTTCCTGGAGCAAAAAATGCCATTGATCAAATGAAGTATGAAATAGCTAATGAATTAGGTGTTAATTTAGGTCCTGATGCATCTGCGCGTAGTAATGGTTCTGTTGGAGGTGAAATTACTAAGCGATTAGTTGAAATGGGACAAAAACAAATGAATGCCTCTAGTAACTATAATCAATCTAAATAGTATTTTAGAAGCTTAATAGATATTTTTTATCTATTAAGTTTTTTTATAAAAAAATTAAATAAAGTGCATAATTTAAAAATAATGACACAAAATAAAGGTGTCAGGAGGTGAAAATATATGTCACAATACTCTAGTAAAAACAAATTAGTTGTTCCTGGAGCTCAAAATGCAATCGATCAAATGAAATACGAAATTGCAAACGAATTTGGCGTTAATTTAGGTCCTGATACAACTGCTCGTGAAAATGGTTCTGTCGGTGGCGAAATTACTAAACGATTAGTAGCTATGGGACAGTCTCAAATGAATTCATCTAAATACAATCAATCAAAATAATTCAAAAGTTTATAAATAAAAATAGTGCTTAAGCAAAACAAGTTTAAGCACTATTTTGCATTCCAAATTCTTTTGCATAAATAAGTTTTCCTTTAATTAGTTTGGCATCTTCTCGTAATTTTATGGCTATAAACTTTTTAAAAGTGATTCCTTTAGGTATCTCAATTCCTAAATCTTTTGCTTCAATATAACCTGTTTTAGGATAATATGTTTCACTTCCTAGTATCATTGAGTATTGATAACTCAATTTTTTAGCAATTTTATGTCTTTCATTAATTAATGCCATTTCAATTTCATGTTGTTGATATTTTGGTTTTATTGCAAGTGAGGCCAAGACTAGTACTTCATTATTATTTACTTTGGTTTTGGTAAATAAAATATAACCAGCCGGCTCATTGTTTATTTTAGCTACTAGTGATAATTTAGGGAAAATGGTATCGCTTTTTTTTTAAAGCAACTACCAAATCTTGTTCATTACCATCAATGTGCTTGCTACTAACAAAAGCTTCTTTAATAAGTTTATACCTCATTATAATCATTTGATGTTTCTTGTTGGATAATCATTATTTTTACTCCATAAATTTTGTTTTTTAATTATTGCATAGTCAAATTAGTTTTGGAGATATTTATGTTTTTAAATTTTTATTATTTTCACAAAAATAATGATGTTATTAGCTTGATTTTCTAAGACAGGATTTAAAAATTGTTGAGTTTAATTGTCTTTTTATGTACAATTAATATGTATGAGATAATTTAAGGAGGAAATTATATATGGTAAAAGTAATGGCAATAAATGCTGGAAGTTCATCATTGAAATTTCAGTTAATTAATATGCCAAGTGAAGAAGTTATTACTTCAGGAATAGTAGAAAGGATTGGACTAGAAGAAGGAAACTTCGAAATGAAATATAATGGTGAAAAATTCACAAAACAATGTCCAATTAATGATCATAGTGTAGCAGTACAATTATTATTAGATGCTTTAGTTAAACATCATGTAGTAGAAAATTTAAATGAAATTGAAGCGTGTGGACATCGAATCGTTCATGGTGGAGAATATTTTAGCGATTCAATAAAGGTTGATGAAGATGTTGTGGCTAAAGTTGAAGAACTAGCAGAATTAGCACCACTACATAACCCTGCACATATTATTGGATATAATGCATTTAAAAATGCTTTACCAGGTGTAGAACATGTATTTGTTTTTGATACAGCATTCCATCAAACATTGGATCAAGAAAGATATTTATATCCATTACCAATGGAATATTATAAAGATTTAAAAGTACGTAAATATGGTGCTCATGGAACAAGTCATAAATATGTTTCACAAGTTGCAAATGAAATGTTAGGGAAACCAGAAAAATCTAAAATCATTGTTTGTCACTTAGGAAATGGGGCAAGTATTTCAGCTGTTCAAGATGGTGTATGTATTGATACATCAATGGGATTTACACCACTAGCAGGTGTAATGATGGGAACTCGTTGTGGTGATGTCGATCCATCAATCATGCCTTATTTATGTAATAAATTAAATAAAACACCTGATGAAATGTTAGAAATTTATAATAAAAAATCAGGGATGTTAGGTGTTTCAGGAATTTCTTCAGATTCTCGTGATATTGAAGATGCATTTCATCAAGGTGACGAGCGTGCAATTTTAACAAGTTCATTATATGCAAGAATTGCATCTAAATTTATTGGAAGTTATTTTGTTGAAATGGGTGGACTAGATGCAATCGCCTTTACAGCTGGTGTTGGTGAAAACGCTGCTTATTTACGTCGTTTGATTGTTGAAAATATTGCAGATGCTTTAGGGGCAGTTTTGGATGATGAAGCTAATGAAACTAGAAGTAAAGAAAATCGTTTGATTTCTAGCGAATCTTCTAAGGTTAAAGTAATGGTTATTCCAACTAATGAAGAAGTAATGATTGCAAGAGATACAATTAGAGTTTTAGGTTTATAATTAATGGAGGTTATTGATGTATTTCAATAGCCTTTTATTTATATCATTTTTATTTATCTTTTTTTTAAAGTGTGGTATAGTCTAGTAAATAAGGAGTGATGGTATGGATCAAGAAATTATAAAAAAAATTGAAGAATATGACTATATTGCAATTTATCGTCATGTGAATCCTGATTTTGATGCATTTGGTAGTCAATTGGGTATGTATGATATAATAAAAACAACTTATCCAAATAAAAAAGTATATGTGTGTGGAGATTTTAGTAGTAACTTAGTTGATAAATACACTGTCGATGTAGATTATAGCGAGGTTGATTACAGTAATAATGTATTGGCGATTATATTAGATACAGCGAATAAAGAACGAATTGATGATGATGGTTATTTAAAGTGTAAAGAAATTATTAAAATTGATCATCATATAGTTGTTGATAGTTATGGTGATATAAATTATGAAGATAGTAGTGCTAGTTCAGCTAGTCAATTAGTTGCTGGAATATATAAAGATAATGATGAATTAAAGATTTCTAAAGATGGGGCAGCTGCTTTGTATTTAGGAATTGTAGGTGATACTTCAAGATTTTTATATCGAAATACCGATGAAAGAACTTTTAATATTTGTGGTGCTTTATTGAAAACAGGAATCGATATTGTTGAAATATACAATCGAATTTATTTAAGAAGTGCTAGTGAATTAGAAGTCAATAAGTTTATTTTAAACAATTATCAAGTTGAAGATGGGGTTGCATATTATATTTTGACAAATGATGATTTAAAAAAATTAAATATTAGTCGTGAAAGAGGTTCTGATTTTGTTAATATCTTATCAGGTATTAATGAATATAAAGTATGGATGGCAATTACAGAAAATGTTGTTGATAATAATTGGCGAGTAAGTATTCGTTCACGAGATATAACAATTAATCAGGTTGCGGCAAAATATAATGGTGGAGGTCACGCTCTTGCAAGTGGCGCTAAATTAGAAAAAATTGAATTATTGCCAGATTTAATTAATGATTTAAAGGAGCTTATTAATGAAAAATTTAAATGATATATTTTCAAGTTTTATCGAAGGATTTTCAATGCAGGGGAATATAGTTCATGAAAGTGATAATCATGGGTTTATTAAAGCTTTTATGATTACAGTGATAATTGCTTTGATTAGTGAATATGCTTTATTAATTCCTCTTAATCCTCGATCACCGCAGTTTCTTATGTATTTTAGTTTTTTAGTATTAATTTTTAATGGATTTTATTTTATCTTTGAGCGTGGATTTAATAAAGTTATGAAGTATAGTTTAATTTTTGCAGGAATTTTATTTATTTTAATTCCAGTAGGAAATTTGATTAGCTCACCAATTTTTAATGCTAAAAGTTATCAAAAACAATTAATTCTTGATAAAAAGTCTGATTTTTATGAAGATAATAAAACAATTTCATATGAATCAATTCCGGTAGTTGATCGTGAAAGTGCGATTAGACTAGGAGATCGTAAAATGGGACAAATGGTTGATTATGTTTCTCAATTTGAAGTCGATCAATCTTATGAACAAATCAATTATAAAGATAATCCTTATCGTGTAACACCATTGGAATATAGTGACTTAATTAAATGGTTTACCAATCATGGGGATGGATTACCTGCTTATATTAGAGTAAATATGGTTAGCCAGGAATCAGAGGTAGTTAAGTTAAAAGAAGGCATGAAATATTCTAAATCTGATCATTTTGGTAGAAAGATTGAACGTCATTTAAGGGCAAATTATCCAACTTTGATGTTTGATACATTAGCTTTTGAAATTAATGATGATGGTATTCCTTATTGGATAGCACCTGTTTATGAGTATAAAATTGGTCTTTTTGGTGGTAAGGATATTGTTGGGGCAGTTTTAGTTAATGCAATTGATGGTAATCATGAGTATTATGATATTAAAAAAGTGCCAGAATGGGTTGATCGTGTATATCCTTCTAACCTTATTTTAGGGCAATTGGAAAACTATGGAAAATACACTAATGGATATTTAAATACATTACTTTCTCAAAAAGGTGTGTTGCAACCTACTGATGGTTATAATTATATTGCAATTAATGACGATGTTTATTTATATACTGGTTTAACATCTGTATCTAAAGACGCTTCTAATGTTGGTTTTGCAATGATTAATCTTAGAACAAAAGATGGTAAATTTTATAATATTTCTGGTGCTGAAGAATATTCTGCAATGTCTTCAGCCGAAGGAGAAGTACAAAATCTTAAGTATAAAGCAACTTTCCCAATTTTAATAAATGCTGGTGGGCATCCAACATATTTTCTATCGTTAAAAGATAATGCAAATCTTGTTAAAAAATATGCTTTTGTAAGTGTTGAAAACTATCAGTTAGTAGCTATAGGTGACAGTGTTGCCCAAGCAGAACAAGCATATTATGCTTTATTGGAATCAAATGGTAAAAAAACTAATGCTGGTGATTTTAAAACCAATAAATTAACGGGAGTAATTAGTGAAATTAATGAAGCGGTTGTTGATGGCAATAGTACATATTATTTTAAAATTGAAGGAAATGATACAATCTTTATTGGTGATATTAGTTTAAGTGAATATTTCCCACTTGCTAAAGTAGGGGATCGTGTTGCTATTGAGTTTGTAAATAGTAAGGATAATAGTGAAGTTATTAGTTCAATTAAATTTAATTAGCAAAAAACTATGGTTTTTTGCTTTTTTTACTTGAGCTGATACTATATTTACAAAATAAATTATGTTATAATCTTACAATGAATTGAGGTGTTTATATGAAACCAAGGGTATTGGTAGTTGATGATGAAAAAGATATTCGTGAACTAATCGGCTTTTATTTGAATAAAGAAGGTTTTGAAATGTTAGAGGCAAGTAATGGTGAAGAAGCTTTAGACATTTTTGAAAATGAATATGTTGATTTAGGGATTATTGATGTAATGATGCCGGTTATGGATGGTTTTGAACTGGTTGAAAATTTAAAGGAATTTAAAGATATTCCGGTAATTATGCTAACTGCAAAAGGTGAAAGTAAAGATAAACTTCGTGGTTTTTCAGTCGGGGTAGATGATTATGTTGTTAAACCATTTGATCCAACTGAGTTAATGGCAAGAGTCAAGGCAGTATTGAAAAGATATAGTGTTAATACATCTAATATTATTAAATTAAATGATGTAGAGTTTGATGGCGAAAAATATGAAATTAGATATCATGATGAAATTATTCATTTGCCACTAAAGCAATTTGAATTAGTTTTTGAATTAGCAAAACATCCAGATCAGATATTTAGTCGGGAACAATTGATTGAAAAAATCTGGGGGATGGACTATGATGGATTTGATCGTACAGTTGATGTACATATTAAACGAATTCGTGAAAATTTAGGTCATTTACCTGGATTTAAAGTTGTTACAGTAAGAGGGCTAGGTTATAAGGTAGAAGTTGAATGATGAAATCAATTTATGGCAAGTTGATCTGTGGTTTTTTAATAACTATTGTTTTTAGTTTTTCAGTTGCTGGATATGTTGCATTAAGAAGTAATTATGATCAAATTGAAGATATGGCTAAAAATGAGTTGAGCGCTACTAATGAATATGTAACTGAGATATTAAATATTTTAGAAGATGCAAATATAAGTAATACGATGAATCAATATGCAATTAGTTCTAAAGTTAATATTACGCTTTTTTCACCTGAGTATGGCTATTATCAATATGGTGAAAGCCAAATATTACCATCAAAAGAAACAATGCAAAAATATTATTATGATAAGCACAAAGATAATTATTATCATCAAGAAAATAGTATTCAATCATATGGAAAAAAAGTTAATATTAAAGACAAAGATGTATATATGTATGTGCAAAAAGATACTAGCTATGAAAAAAGTATTTTTGCAAATTCAGCAGTATTAATTTTAGGGTGTGTATTTTTATCAGGAAATCTAGTTTTTATAGCTATTGCGGATATTATCGTCAAACCAATTACGCGATTAACTAATGCAACCAAAGAATTATCTAAAGGAAATTATAATGTCAGAGTAAATTATGTTGGTGATGATGAGATTTCAAAATTAAATCAGGGATTTAATCAAATGGCGCAACAATTAGCTAAGCAAGAAGAAACACGTCAAAAATTTATTTCAGATATTTCTCATGAATTTCAAACACCATTAACAGCAATTCAGGGATTTGCAAATATTTTAAAAGATGAAGACTTACCAAAAAGTCAACGTCAAAAATATGCTGATATTATTTTATTTCACTCTAAACGTTTATCGACGTTATCTAAAAATATGTTACAGCTAACATTACTAGAACGTGAAGAAGTAGAACTAAAATACACGACATTTTCGATTGTAGAACAATTATCAAGAGTTATTTCAACTCAAGAAAATCAAGCAATTTTAAAAGATATTGAAATTGTATTTGAAAAGCCACGTAAAGATATTCTGGTAAATGGTGATGAACAACGTTTAGAGCAAGTTTGGATTAATATCATTTCTAATGCGATTAAGTATACTGATAATGGCGGCTTAATTATAATCAAAGTAAAAAAGACTTCAAAAGAAGTTGAGGTATCGATTGAAGATACTGGACGAGGAATGTCTAAAGAAGTTATTTCTCATATTTTTGAACGTTTTTATCGTGAAGATAAAGCACGTAGTATTGAGGGGAATGGATTAGGATTATCGATTGTTAAGTCAATTATTGATTTACATCATGGTAATATTGATGTAATATCACAAGTTGACGTGGGATCTACTTTTATAATAAAATTACCAAATGAAAGAAAAACTTTTGATTTGAAAGAAAAATTATCATTGAACAGGAAGGATTAATATATGGAATTATTGAAAGAAAGAATTTTAAAAGATGGGATAGTAATTATGCCTGATGTTTTACGAGTGGACAGTTTTTTAAATCATCAAATTGATTGTACGTTATATCGTCAAATTGCAAAAGAATTTAAAGAACGTTATAAGGATACTAAAATTAATAAAATTTTAACGATTGAAGCTTCTGGAATTGGAATTGCTTTAGCAACAGCGTTTGAATTAGATGATGTACCGGTAGTTTTTGCTAAAAAAGGAACAGCAAAAACTACTAGTACACACTTATATACAGCAAAAGTTCATTCTTTTACAAAAGGAATTGATTATGATGCAATTGTAAGTAAAAAGTATTTAAGCGAAGATGATAATATTTTAATCATTGATGATTTTTTAGCCAATGGGCAAGCTGTTTTAGGATTGATTGACATTATTAATCAAGCTAAAGCTAATGTTGCTGGAGTTGGAATTGTGATTGAAAAGGGTTTCCAAAATGGTCGGAAATTAATTGAAGAAAAAGGATATCGTGTTGAATCATTAGCAATCGTAGATGATTTTAAAGATGGAAAAGTAATCTTAAGATAATGAAAAGAGGATACAAATGTATTTAAAAAGAATTGAATTACATGGTTTTAAATCATTTGCCGATAAAGTTAATATTGAGTTTCAACCAGGAATTACTGGAATTGTTGGACCAAATGGCTGTGGTAAGTCTAATGTTGCTGATGCAGTTAGATGGGTACTTGGTGAACAGTCTGTTAAATCATTGCGTGGTTCAAGCATGTCTGATGTTATTTTTGCAGGAAGTGAAGATCGCCGTGCCCAAAATCTAGCAGAAGTTACTTTGGTTTTCGATAATACAGATCGTTATATGAAATATGATTATAATGAGGTAGAAATTACTAGAAGGCTTTATCGTCATAATAATGAAGCAGAGTATTTGATTAATAAACAACACTGTCGTTTAAAAGATATTGTTGATTTAATCATGGATACTGGTTTAGGTAGAGATTCTTTATCAATTATTTCACAAGGAAACATTTCTAGTTTTGCAGATAGTAAACCAGAGGAGCGACGTGGTATTTTTGAAGAAGCGGCAGGCGTTTCTAAATATAAAAAACGTAAATTAGAATCAATTCGTAAATTAGAGAGAACTACTGAAAATTTAGATCGAATTGGTGATATTGTGGTTGAACTTGAAAAACAAGTTGGTCCTTTAAAACGTCAAAAAGAAAAAGCAGAAAAGTTTTTAACATTAAAAGAGAAATTGACTTCTATTGAAGTTAATGTTTTAATTAATGAAATAAGTGAAGCTAAAAAATCATTAGATGAGTTTAGTTTGAAGATTAAAGATTTAAATGAACGTCAAGTGTCTTTAGAAACTGATATTCATTTAAAGGAAAGTAGTAATGATGAAATAAAAAAGAAAATGTTTATGTTAGATCAAGAAATCAATGTGCTTCAAACTAAATTATTAGAAGCAGTATCAAATGTTTCTAAATTAGAAACAGCAAAAGTTGAAATTGATCAAAAAAGAAAACATGCTTTAGAAACGCTAAGTAAAGAAAACTTACAAGAAAGCATTGCTAATATGAAGGCTATTTTAGGTGATGTTGTAAGTGAGTATAATGACCGTGTGGAACGTTTGGAAACTACGGAAAAAGAGCTAAACGAATTAGTTGAAAAACAGGAACAACGTAATAAAAGTTTAAATGATTTAAAAAATAAAATTGAAAATTTAAATAATGAGATTAATAAAAATAAATCACGTAAAGAGTTTTTAATAGATGTTGTAGAAAATAAGTCAAATTATAATAATGGAATTAAGACGGTGTTGTCACTAAGTAAAAATAATAAAAATATTATTGGGGTTTTAAGTGAATTACTTAGTGCAAAAGAGGGTTATGAATTAGCAGTTTCATCATCACTAGCTGGAGCAATTGAATTTATTGTTACAGAAGATGATTTAACTGCTCGTGAAACGATTAAGTTTTTAAGGGCTAATAAAGCTGGTCGAGCAACATTTTTGCCAATTAATACAATGAAGCCGCGAAGTGTTCGTCAGGAGCATTTAATGGTTAGTAAAACTATGGAAGGTTATCTTGGCGTGGCTAGTGATTTTGTTGAATTTGATGAAAAGATTGCTAATGTTGTTTTAAATCAATTAGGTAATATTATTATAGCTAAGGATATTGATTGTGCTAATGAAATCAGTAAAGCAACATTTGAGCGTTATAAAGTTGTATCTTTAGATGGTGATATTGTTAATGTCGGTGGTTCTTTGACAGGTGGTAGTTTTAATCGTCATAAAGCATCATTATTACAAAAAAAAGAATTAGAAGAAGTTACGGCTTTACTTGAAAATCAAGAAAAAGAATATGTTAATAAACGAAATCAACATAGTGCTTTAGATAATGAAATTAAAGAAGTTTCACATACGTTATTACAAAAGCAAATGGCTTATGCTAAATTGGAAGTTGTTGTTCAAAATAAACGAGAAGAATTAATTAAAGCTAAATCAGAATATGAAGCATTAGCTGATCAAAATGTGGAGTTAGAAGATTTTGCTAGTGGTAAAACAGAAAATAAATTAATTAATCAGTTAAATGAAGCGATTAAATATCGAGATGATTTAACGGAAGAGATAAAATCTAAACGTGAACTTAGAATGGCTCATGTTAATCAAAATGAGAGTCTAGAAGTTGAATTGCGACAATATCGAAAAGATTTAAAAGAAATTCAAAGTGAAATAAATACTAGTGCGATAAACGCAACTAAATTAGAAACGATGCTTAATAATCATTTGATGCGCTTAAACGATGAATATCGTATGACTTATGAGTATGCACTTGAACATTATCATGAAAATATTGATGTTGAACAAGCTAAATTAGATGTTTATGAGTTGAGAACTAAAATTTCAAGACTTGGTAATGTCAATATTGATGCAATTGAAGAGTATAAAAAAATAAGTGAGCGTTATGAAAATATGAATCGTCAAAGAATCGATTTGATGCAAGCTCAAGATAGTATTTTAAAAGCTATTGAAGAGATGGATGATATTATGATTGAACGTTTTAGTACTACTTTTGAAAAAATAAACGTTGAATTTAATCATGTTTTTAGAAGTTTGTTTGGTGGTGGAGTGGCTAAAATAAAATATAGCGATCCAACTAATATTTTGGAAACTGGAATAGATATTGATGTTCAACCACCAGGTAAAGCGGTTCAAAATATTACTCTATTTTCTGGTGGAGAAAAGGCATTAATTGCAATTTCATGTTTGTTTGCAATTTTAAAAGTTCGCCCTGTTCCAATGTGTATTTTGGATGAAGTTGAAGCAGCACTAGATATTGCTAATGTTGAAAGATTTGCTAAATATTTAAAAGAATTTTCAAATACTACGCAATTTATTGTTGTTACCCATCGTGAAGGAACAATGGAGGAATGTGATCTTTTGTATGGGGCAACGATGCAACAAAAAGGAGTTACTAAATTAGTGAGTGTTAAATTGTCAGAGGCAATTGAAATATCTGATCCAAATTAGGAGGAAAATAAATGGGATTTTTTAATAAAATTAAAGAAAAGTTTGTTGGTAAATCAGCTAAGCAAAATGAAAAATATGTGGCAGGTTTAGATCGTTCTAATGTAACGTTTTCTGATCGAATTAATGAACTTGCAGCACGTTTTCGAGAAATCAATGAAGATTATTTTGAGGAGTTAGAAAATATTTTGATTATGTCTGATGTTGGAGTTTCAATGGTTATGAAAATCGTTGATGAAATTAAAAATGAAGTACGAATTCAAAATATTACTGATCCGAAACAAATAAATGATATTATTATTGATAAGATGTTTGTTATTTATGCAAATGATAGTGTAATGACAACAAAAATTAATTATGCTGATGAAGGTTTAACAGTTATATTAATGGTAGGAGTTAACGGTGCTGGTAAAACAACAACAATTGGTAAATTGGCTAATCGAATTGTTCAAGCTGAAGGTAAAAAAGTAATGGTAGCAGCGGGTGATACGTTTAGAGCTGGGGCTATTGATCAACTTGCTGTATGGGCTGATCGTGTAGGTGTTGAAATTGTTAAAGGACGTGAAGGCGGCGATCCTTCAGCAGTTGTTTTTGATGCCTTAAAGCAAGCAAAAGAAAAAAATGTTGATGTTTTAATTTGTGATACAGCAGGGCGTCTTCAAAATAAAGTTAATTTGATGAAAGAATTAGAAAAAATGAATCGTATTATTAAACGTGAGGTGCCAGATGCACCACATGAAACTTTATTAGTTATTGATGCTACTACTGGCCAAAATGGTGTAAGTCAAGCTGTTGAATTTTCAAAGATTACTGATATTACAGGTCTTGTTTTAACAAAGATGGATGGGACAGCTAAAGGAGGAATTGTTTTATCGATTAAAGATCAATTAAATATTCCAGTTAAGTTTATTGGTTTGGGTGAAGGTGTTGATGATTTACAGGAGTTTGATTTAGATCAATATATTTATGGATTGTGTAAAAATTTAGTTGAGGGATAAAATGGAATCTAGTTTAGAAAAAAAGCAGCGTGTTAATCTGTTGATGGATTGTTATAGTGATTTGTTGACAGAAAAGCAACAAATATATTTAGATTATTATTATCATGATGACTATTCGCTTTCGGAAATTGCAGAAATTTTAGATGTTAGCCGAAATGCGGTATTTGATAATTTAAAAAAAGCGGTTCATTTATTAGAAAATTATGAAGAAAAGCTTCAATTAATGAAAAAACATCAAGAAAGACTTGACTTAATTAAAAGAATTGAAGATGATATGTCTTTAGAGCATAAAGAAATAGTAGAATACTTAGAGATGCTAAGAAAAATATAGAAAGGGGTATTTATGGCTTTTGATTCATTATCGGAACGTCTACAGGGAACGTTAAAAAAAGTTTCTGGTCAAGGACGTTTAACAGAAAAAAATATGGAAGAGATGCTAAGCGAGATTCGTTTAGCGTTATTGGAAGCAGATGTTAACTTCCAAGTTGTTAAGGAGTTTATTGCAGCAACTAAAGAAAAGGCATTAGGACAAGATGTTTTAGGTTCTTTAAAACCAGGTCAGGTTGTTGTTAAAATTGTCCATGATGAGTTAGTTGAATTATTAGGAACAACTGTAGCTACAATTGATTATGATAAAAAACCAACAGTAATCATGATGGTTGGGCTACAAGGTTCTGGGAAAACTACAACTGCTGGTAAGATTGCAAATTTAATCAGCAAAAAAAATGGGAAGAAACCATTATTAGTTGCAGCTGATATTTATCGTCCAGCAGCGGTTGATCAATTAAAAACACTAGGAGAGCAATTAAACATTCCTGTATATGAAAAAGGAACATCGCAATCAGCTGAATCAATTGTTGAAGAGGCAATGCGTTTTGCTCGAGAAAACAATAATGATGTAATTATTATTGATACAGCTGGACGTTTACATATTGATGAACCATTAATGCAAGAGTTATCAAATATTAAAGAAATTGCCCATCCTCATGAAATTTTATTAGTAGTTGACGCTCTTACTGGTCAAGATATTGTTAATGTTGCTAGTTCATTTAATGAACAACTAAGTATTACTGGTGCAGTACTTACAAAATTAGATGGGGACTCTCGTGGTGGGGGTGCTTTATCAATCAGACATATTACACATGTGCCAATTAAATTTATTGGTACAGGTGAAAAATTAGATGCAATTGACTTATTCTATCCAGATCGTATGGCAGATCGTATTTTAGGAATGGGAGACGTTGTATCATTAGTTGAAAAAGTTCAAGATGTCTACGATGAAAAAGATACAATGAAAGTATATAAGCGTATGCAATCAGGTCAATTTGGTCTAGATGATATGCTTTCACAAATGCAACAATTAAGAAAATTAGGACCACTTTCAGGTATATTAAAAATGATTCCTGGAATGCCTAAATTACCTAAATTAAATGATGAAGATTCTGATCGTAAATTAAAAGAGACTGAATCAATTATTTTTTCAATGACTAAGCAAGAACGCCGTAATCCTAGTATTATTACACTTTCTCGTAAGGAAAGAATTGCTAAAGGATGCGGTAAAGATATTGCAGCTATTAATCGTTTATTAAAACAGTTCGAAGAATCAAAGAAAATGATGAGTATGTTAGGTAATTTTGATCCTAATACCGGTATGCCTACACATGGGATGAAATCAAAAAATCCACATGTTGGTAATGTTAATCGTAAAAAAGTACGTCATAAAAAGAAAAAGAAAAAATAAAAATCTATGTAATTTACATAGATTTTTATTTACTCATGATATTTACAAGATATAGTTTCAACCTCTAATTTAAAAACAGTAACTTTATTAATCATCTCATCAGAAAAATCAAAATGTTGGTTAGTGTTATGATACATAATACATTGTAATGCATGCTTTTTTTCTTCGATTTTTTCAATAAATGTAATGTTACCATCACCGATTATACTTTGGAAACTGGCAGAATATTGACAGGCAGTATTTGCTTTTTTTAATTTATAGTTTGTATCTAATTCAAATCCTGCATAGTGATTTTGGTTAATCAAATCAATTTTTTTACCTTTTGTAGCCCCATGAAAATAAAAAATTCTTTTATTATCTTTTATTTCAAAGCCAAAATTTAAAGGTACAATATAAATCTTACCATTATTAAAAAAACCTAGTCGACAACAATGGCAAGAAGAAATAATTTCATTGATTTTTACATTATCAACAATTTCACGATCTTTTCTTCGCATCTTTTTCTCCTTTTAATTATCTTTTATAAAATAATAACATAAAATAGCTTTGGTTAAAATAAAGTTTTTCTTGGAAAAATAATGATGAATACTTATAATATAACTAGAAAGTAGGGGAAATAAATGAATGTTGAAATTATAAACGTTGGAACAGAATTATTGTTAGGAGAAATTATTAATACCAATGCTGCTTATATTCAAAAAATGTGTAAAAATTTAGGTTTTAATGTATATTATCAAACTACAGTAGGTGATAATCCTAATCGTTTTAAAGAGTGTTTAAAAATAGCTTTTGAACGTGGCTGTGATTGTGTTATTACTACAGGTGGTTTGGGACCAACGCAAGACGATCTTACTAAAGAACTTTCAGCTCAATTTTTAGGGTTAGAAATGGTATATTTAGCTGATGAAGCTAAAAAAGTTGATGAAAAATGTCGCTTTGTTACGGGGGTTGAAAAAATTCCTGATAACAATTTTAAACAAGCATATTTTCCTAAAGATTGTTTTATTTTAGAAAATGAGGTAGGAACTGCTAATGGTTGTGTTATGTCTAAAAATGAAAAAATGATTATTAATTTGCCAGGTCCACCAAAGGAAATGAAATATGTAATTGATCATGTTTTAAAAGACTATTTAATGCAGTATAAAAAAGAGGTTATTTATACATATGATATTTTAACAATTGGAATAGGTGAAAGTAAAATTGATGAATTATTGGAAGATATGATCTATCATCAAGATGAAATTAGCATTGCTTTATACGCCTCAGAAGAGACAGTTAGAATTCGTTTGGGTTGTAAAGCTTCTAATCAACAAATTGCTGATGATAAAGTTAAAACAATCAAAGAAAAAATTGAATTACTAGTGGGTGATTATATTATAAAGGAACCCGACTTAAAAGATGCACTAGTAAAAATTATGCCATCATATGTAATTCAATACAAGTGTAATGATTTTAGATTAAGAGATGGTTTTAATTTAGGAGATAATTGTACAACGGACAAACTAACAATAATAGTTGATTGTATAAAATGTCATTTAGGAGCAATTGTTAAAATTAATTTTGATTATTTAGGTAATAAAGATAGTTTTGAAGTACCGTTATTAAAAGATCCAACTTTATCATATAGTAAATTAGAATCAAGAATTATTAGTAAACTATATCAATTTTTAACTAAATAATAAAATGGCTATTTGGGATACTTTTAAATTTGTTTTTCAATTAATTCAATAAACTTATTAGTAGCGGCAGATTTAGTTCGACGTTTAGGATAGGCATAGCCAATACTACGTACTGGCAGTGATTCTTTTAATTTAATTTCATAAAGTTCATTTGCGGCTAATGAATTTTTAGAAAATTCTTTAATAACACATGATATTCCAAGATTAGCACGTGCAAAATCTAATAATAGATTATGTGCACCAAGTTCAATAGTTGGCTTTAATAATAAGCCTTTTTTGGCAAAGAAATTATCAAGATAATTTCTAGTGTTTGATGATTTTTCTAATAATATTAATGGTTTTTTAATAATTTCTTCGAATGTATAGTGATGATCATCTTTATTTTTAGAGACAAAAATATCATGCACTTGAAAACACTCTTTAATAATTAAAGAATCATCTTTAATTGGTAAGTTCAAAAAACCAATGTCTATTTGATCCGACTTTAGCAATTCTCTAGTTTCTAAACTAGTTCGATTAATTACTTTTATCGTAACTCCAGGATACAATATTTTAAATTTAACAATATAATCTGTTAGAAAAGATTCACTAAAACTATCACCAGCGCCAATTACTAATTGACCATCTTTTAAATCATGGTAATTTGATAATTGATTTTCTGCTTCTGTAATCAAAAATAATGCTTGATCAATTTGTTGATGTAACAATTTACCTTCTCTAGTTAAGCTGACTCCTTTTGAATTACGTACGAATAATTGTGTTTGTAATTCTTTTTCAATACTGCCGATTGTTTGTGAAACTGCAGATTGAGAAATAAATAAATTTCTTGCTGCAGTAGAAAAAGAAAGTGTTGTTGCAGCTTCGTTAAATATTTTATATTGTTCAAGTTTGATATTCATATAAACCTTACATTCCTTTCCGCCTGCGGCTCCAAGGCACACATAGTCATGAAAAATAACTTGTTTCCGCAGGCATTTTATTTTATTCTTTAA
>JAGZCC010000010.1 GCA_018369555.1 Thomasclavelia spiroformis | reverse complement strand
GATGTATGAAAAAGGAAAAGAAGAAGGAATTGAACAAGGAATAAAACAAGGACTCATAGAAAAAAGCAAAGAAAAAACAAAACAACTATTTAATAAATACTATTCTAAGGAAGATGATAGTATTTTAGAGAATTTGAATAGTGAAGAATATGATAAGATATTTGAAATGATTTTGGATAATCGAAGTATTGAAGAAATCAAAGATATTATTGATAAATGAATTTTGTATATATGTAAAGTGCATATTTAAGATAATTGCATTAGGAATTTAAAGTGAATACTTTAGAGATAGAAACCGTAATTAAAAGTTGTTATAGATTTCTGTTTTTATTATAATATAATCAATATATTCATTGATATTTTTTGAATGTTAATTTCTAAAAAGCATTAAAATTCAAGAACAGTAGAGGTGAAAGTACGTAATTAAAATTGTTAGTTTTAATAGGTAAGTTGGTTTTTTGTAACAATATAGTACTTTATTATTATATTTTGATTAAGGTAATTAAGTAAATTTTGCTTTAATGGACTATGATGTTTTATTTAAAGTATATTTAAATTGTATTAATACATAATAAAAAAAGGATAACAAGAGTTATCCGATTAAATTCTTAATGCGCTTGTAATTAGTCATATTAGTTTTTGTAACTTTGTTTAACATCTTAGGACCGTATTTTTTTGCAATTTCAACTGCGACTGCATCAACACTACTACTATTGCCGTGAGGTAGATTCATCTTTAAACTACGTGACATATTAGTGAAATATTGCAAATATGCATATTTTGACAATATCATTGAGCAAACTATGGCTAAATACTGTTCTTCTCCTTTTTGAACAAAGGTCAAGTCTTTTACAACAATTACTTCATGTTTTAAATAATTATAATATGTTTTTGGGGAAACAAATTGATTAATTAATTTGTTTTTAATTGGCATACCTACTTTTTGCATGACATTAGTAACAGCCTGATTATATAATTTTGCTTTAATATTAGCTAAATTATTCCCTGCTTTTACCATTGCATTATAATGCGAATTATCAAGGAGCAATAAACTATAAATTAATCGGTCTTTTATTTCTCTAGCGATACGAACTAACTCGTGTACATCCATTTCTTTTGGATCGCGAATATTTAGGTTAACTAACCAATCTACATCACGTTCATCTACATAACAAGCAACAACGCAAAGTGGACCGAAGAAATCAGCTGACCCAGTTTCATCACAACCTATGTGGTTAATTTTTTGGTAATTATTTGGGTTATTAGAAGTACTGTTTGCTGTTTTGGAGTCGCTAAAAGCTACAAATTTATCGTAAGCATGCATATTAATAAAGTTCATTCTTTTAGAATTATTAAATTTTGCTACATTCATGTTCATCACTTGTCCTCCTAGTCCTACTAAGATAGTATAACATATTTTTAAATTTTTTGACAGTATAAATTTGTTTTGTTAGAATGTATATCAAAGAAAATGAGGTGTTTTCATGGAGTTTGTAATTAATTCGTTAGTTATTGATATAATAGTAGCTTTTATTTTATTAATAATGTTAATTTTAGGATATATAAAAGGTTTTGTTTATCGAGGCTATGATTTAATCGCGACGATTATTTCTTTAGTGGTTAGCTTGTATATTTCTTCACCGTTATCTAATCTATTTAAGATTTATCAAGTTGAAGGAGTAGGGGCGATTATTGGAGATGTAGTAAATCGTTTTATTGTCTTTTTGATTATATTTGCATGTTTGAAATTGGTGCTTTTTTTTCTGGGGTTAATTATTAAACCAGTTTTAAAAAAGATTATTTACGCATTTAAATTATTTGAACAGATTGATCGATTCCTTGGTATAATAGCTAGTCTTATTGAAGGAATGATTACTATTTATTTAGGATTGATTTTTATTGTTATGCCGATATTTTCTGGTGGTAAGGAAGCTGTTGAAAATACTATTTTTGCTAAAAAAATTTTGAATTTAGTGCCGCTTGTTACTGATGAAATTGAAGTGATTAGTGATGTTAGTAAGGTTATTAATAATGGAATTAATTATGATAAGTTTAGTAGTGAAAATATTTATTATATTGCACTTACTTTAAATAAGGCATATGATAATGGTATTCTTAGTCAAGAGAAGTTAGACGATATGATGGTTAACTATTGGAAAGATATTGATCAAATTAAAACGCCTGTCAGTTTAACTCAAAAAGAATATGATGAAGTAGTTAAATTATTAAACAAATTGGATAGTAAAAAAATAAATGTTGAGATGATATTAAATAAAATAGTAGTGAGTGAGTAAAGATGAAAAACATATATGATACATTAGAATTTAATCAAATTAAAACTAAAATTATGAGTTTTTGTGTAGGAAATTTAGCTAAAGATAGAATTGTCAAATTACAGCCTTTTGATAATTTGGATGATCTAAAATTAAATCAAAAATATTTAGAACAAGCGCTGCAGCTTATTTATAGATATGGGCGTTTACCAATTGGATACTATAATGATATTGAAACCTTATTGTCAAAAGCTAATAAAGATGGAATGTTATTTGGTGAAGATTTTGTACAAATAGTTTATTTATTAAATAATGTTAAAGAAATTATTAATTATTTATCAGATAAAGAACTGGAAGAAAATGAATTGATACAATTATGTAATCAATTCATTTTACCAAAGCAATTATTAAAAGAAATTAATCGTTGTATTGATAGTAGTGGTAATGTTTTAGATGGTGCTAGTAAGGAATTACGTCGAATTAGAAGACAGATTTTATCGATTGAAACCAATATTAGAGCTAAAATGGAACAGATTAAAGTTGCTAATAAAGATTATTTATCACAAGAAGCAATTTCTAGTCGTAATAATCATTTAGTTTTACCCGTTAAAGCTGGAAATAAAAATAGTGTTAAAGGAATTGTTCATGCTGTTTCTGCTACTGGTTCAACAATGTTTATTGAACCTGAAGTAATTGTAGCGATGAATAATCAGCTGATTCATGCTCGTGATGATGAAATCAAAGAAATTAATCGAATTTTATTGGAACTTTCAAAGCAGATTAAAGATAATTATGATTGTTTACATGAAAATCAAGAGTTATTAGTAGAAATTGATGTAATTTTTGCTAAAGCTGGTTATGGAATCCAAATTGATGGAGTTGTTCCTGATATTAATGAAGATTATGATAATTTTTGTTTAATTAAAGCACGACATCCATTAATTGATCGTGATAAAGTTGTGGCAAATAATATTGTTTTAACTAATCCTAAGCGTATGTTATTAATTAGTGGATCAAATACAGGGGGAAAGACAGTTGTTTTAAAAACTGCTGGGTTATTGAGTTTAATGGGATTATGTGCGATGGCTGTTCCTTGTAATCGGGCAACGATTCCAATGTTTGATCAAATATGTGTTGATTTAGGTGATGAACAGTCAATTGAACAATCATTATCAACATTTTCAAGTCATATGAAACGTTTAGTTGAAATTACGAATGAAGCAACGGAAAGGTCATTAGTTTTATTAGATGAAATTGGTTCAGGAACGGATCCTAAAGAGGGACAAAGTATTGCAGAGGCAATTTTACGATATTTACATCAGGTTAATCCAATTATTGTTGCTTCTACACATTATTCTGGTTTAAAAGAATTTGCTAAAAATGAAGAATATATATTAGTAGCCGCAGTAGAATTTGATCAAGAAAATATGAAGCCGACATATCGTTTGATTGAAGGCAGTGTTGGTAATTCGTATGCTATTGAAATTTCTTCAAGATTAGGTTTGAAAAAAGAAATTGTTGAGTTGGCTTATCAAATTAAAGAAAGTAGTTTGACTGATAGTGATAAATTATTAGAAAAACTTCAAGATGAATTAACACAGATTCAAATTCAAAAAGATCAATTAGAAGCTTTAAATCGTGAGGCAACTAATAAAATAAATAAATATGATCGTTTAATTAGTAATTTTGAAAAACAAAAAGATGATTTGATGGAAAAAGCTAAAAAAGAGGCTAATCAATTATTAGAAGATTCAAAACAAGAAATTGATTTGGTTGTCGAGGATTTAAAAAAACAGGCGGTATTAAAGCAACATGTTATTATTGATGCTAAAAGAAATCTTGATTTGTTAAAACATGAGGAAAAGAAAATCATTAATGAAACTAATCATGTTTATCAGGTGGGGGATATTGTTAAGGTATTGTCAGCTAATCGACAAGGAGAAATCCTTTCAATTAATAGAAAAGGGATTTTAACAATTGATATGAGTGGTTTAAAACTAAATGCTAAACCTGAAGAAGTTAGCTTTATTTCTAAAAAAGTTAAACCTAAAAAAGTTAAATCAAATCTTAAAGCCTTACGTAAATCAACAAATCAAAGCTTTGAATTAAATATAATTGGTAAACGTTATGAAGAAGCAATGGCTCTTGTTGATAAATTTTTAGACGATGCCTTAGTAAATAACTATTCAATGGTTAGAATTATTCATGGTATGGGTACCGGTGTTTTAAGAAATGGAGTGCGTAAATTACTTGATAAAAATAAATATGTAGTTGGTTATCGTGATGGTGGTCCTAATGAAGGAGGACTAGGGGCAACCTTAGTATACTTTGAATAATGGAACATAAAATGATAAAGGATAAGCTTTCTTTATTACCGTTATTACCTGGTTGTTATTTGATGAAGGATAAAAGTGGTAATGTTATTTATGTTGGTAAAGCTAAGAAGTTAAAAAATCGAGTTTCTTCTTATTTTGTTGGAGCGCATAATTATAAAACAACTAAATTAGTTCATGAAATTGTTGATTTTGATTATATTGTTACTGATTCTGAAAAAGAAGCGTTGCTATTAGAAATAAATCTAATCAAAGATTATTCACCAAAATACAATATATCTTTTATGGATAATAAATATTATCCATACATCCAACTTACTAAAGAAGAACATCCTCGTTTAAAAATCGTTAGAAATGCTCAAGATAAAAAACATCGTCATTTTGGACCATTCCCTGATGGGACTGCTGCAAGAGAAACTTTTAAATTATTAAATCGTCTATATCCGCTAAGAAAATGTAATCATATTCCCAAAAAACCATGCTTATATTATTCTTTGAATCAATGTTTAGCACCATGTATTCAAACAGTAGATGAAGAAACATATAAGCAAATAACATCAAGTATTACGAAATTTATTCAAGGGGATACTAAACAAATAATTAAGGAATTACAAGAAAAAATGTATAGTGCTAGTGAACTGCAAAATTATGAATTGGCCAAAGAATGTCGAGATTTAATTAGTCATATTCAACATGTTACTAGTAAGCAGCATGTTCAATTTAATGATTTGGTTGATCGTGATATTGTCGGGTATTATTATGATAAAGGGTATTTGTGTCTGCAACTGTTTTTCATGCGTAATGGTAAACTTTTGGCTCGTGATTTGAATTTGGTACCTTTGCAAGATGATTTTCAAGAACAAATCATTTCTTTTTTAGTGTTATTTTATCAAGAAAATACGGAGCCAAAGGAATTATTAGTACCAAAAGAATTAGATGTTTCATTGTTGCAAGAAATTATTAAGTGTAAAATTATTAAGCCGCAAAAAGGTAATAAGGCTAATTTAGTAGCTATGGCTAATGAAAACGCTAAGGAACAATTAGAAAAGAAATTTTTATTGATTCAAAAAAATGAGGCTTCAACAATCGGTGCAATAAAACAATTAGGTTCATTGTTAAATATTGATTTACCAAGAAGAATCGAATTATTTGATAATTCTAATATTCAAGGATCATATGCTGTTGCAGGAATGGTTTGTTTTAAAGATGGCGTGCCCTCTAAAAAAGATTATCGTAAATTTAAAATTAAGACGGTTGAAGGACCTGATGATTATGCAAGTATGAAAGAGGTAATTTATCGACGTTATTATCGGGTTTTAATGGAAGGTTTAGAAAAACCGGATCTAATTATTGTTGATGGTGGTAAAGGGCAAATCAAGGTGGCTAAAGAAGTAATCGATAGTTTAAACTTAAATATTATGGTTTGTGGTTTAGCTAAAGATGATAAACATTCTACCTCAATGCTTTTAGATAGTGAAGGGAATGAGGTTGCTATTGATAAAAAAAGTGAATTATTCTTTTTGTTAGTTAGAATGCAAGATGAAGTGCATCGTTATGCAATAAGTTTTCATAAAAATGTTCGTTCAAAGTCATTGTTTCAATCAATTCTTGATAATGTTGAAGGAATTGGGCCAAAACGTAAAAAATTATTATTAAAAGAATTCGGTAGTGTTAAACAGTTAAAAGAAGCAAGTTTAGAGCAATTAGAAAAAGTCCTACCAAAGGAAGTAGCAGCTAATCTTTTTAATGTTTTGAAAAAAGACACGTAAAATTAATTCTCTCATATATTAGATTAAGAGGTGAATTAATTAGTGAATATTGTTCTTACTCCTAGGGAAAGAGAGGTTTTTACTCTTTTAATAAATAATCATTCAACTAAAGAAATTGCCCAAATATTAGAGATTAGTGAAAAAACAGTTCGTAATCATATTTCTAATGTTATTCAAAAATTAGGGGTTGATTCAAGAATTCAAGCGGTTTTTGAATTGGTTAGATTAAAGGAATTGGAGTTTTAATAGACCGAATTTAATTCGGTCTATTAATTTAAAGTGGTTTTTTATTTGTTGTTGGTATATAATGATACACGGTGATGTTATGAAATTAAAGAGATGGCATTTATATGTAGTAGTAACGCTATGTTTTTGTATCGCATTTATTTCAATAAATCGTAAATATGATGAGTTTTATCGAGTGAATGGAATTAATAATGATAATCGGGCATTGATTGAAATGTATTTAGACGATGAAGAACAAGAATATTTGATCGAAAATGCAATTGCAGTCAATGAATTTATTAAGTACATTGAAATTCCTGATTTTAATTTAATGAATTATGAATTTTATAATGCACTAGATAAAATTCATAAATATCCTGATTTAAATGATTTGATTAGTGTAGGCAATCAGCTAGCTGATAAATTAGAGGTGTCTTTTGCAAGTAGAGCGTTAAGTTATTGTGATATTTTGATTAAAAATGATCTTGTAGAAGCGTATATTAATCAGGAAAGTTTTGATTTTGATAATATTGAATATTATCAGATGTTAAGGGCTATTTATGATGAAACTGATTATACATATGTAAATGATACAAATAATTATTTACATAAAATAAAAGAGATTGATCAATTAGATGATAATGAACTATATGATAGCTTTAAGCAATTAAGCGTGAATTATAATAAAACTTCATTAGCAACATTATTTAATCAAGATCTATTACCAAATGCTAAAAGAATATATAATCCAGGTGAAATATCTATAGTTATAAATAATGAAACATTTATAGGTGGTTATGAGCCTAAAAAGTTAGTTATTGCTTCAGGAATTCCAAGAATTAAGCATTTTATGTATTTACAAGAAGAAACGTATCAAAATTTATTAGAAATGTATCGTGCTTGTTATAAAGAATGTGATAAAGGACTTATTTTAACTAAATCATTTATTGGATATGATGTAGCTCTTTTAGAAAATCGTGGGGTAGTAGCGGGTTATAATGAATATCAATTAGGAAATACGGTTGATTTGCAAAAATCAGAAATAAGCGTAAAAGATTTTAACCAAACAGATGTTTATGCTTGGTTAATGGAACATAGTTATGAATATGGTTTTATTTTACGTTATCCAGCAGATAAAATAGCAGTAACTGGACATGAGTATAGTCCAACTACATTTAGATATGTGGGTAAAGAAATTGCTACTATTTTACATAATCAAAATTTAGCTTTAGAAGAATATAAGGATAATAAGGAGTAATTAAATGGAAAGAGCAATCGGAGTTTTTGATTCAGGAGTAGGTGGTTTAACAGTTTTAAATTCGATTAGATCGTTACTTCCAAATGAAAATATCATTTATATTGGGGATAATTATCACTGTCCTTATGGTGATAAAACCCCTGCTCAATTGTTTGAATATGCTAGTGATATTGTTGAATATTTTATTAGACAAGATGTTAAATTGATTGTTTTAGCATGTAATACAACTAGTTCTACAGTATTAGAGCGTTTACAAATGACTTATCCTGAAGTGATGATTATTGGAGTGATTGATGCAACAGTTAATGATTTTATTAGACGTAAGGTAGCGAATACTTTAATAATTGCTACTGCTGCAACGATTAAGTCCAATAAATATCCTGAAACAATTAAACAAATTGATAGTAAAATTGAAACTTTTTCACTGGCAACCCCTAAATTAGTACCATTAGTAGAATCAGGAAAATATAAAAATGGCATTGATCAGATTTTGCATGAGTATCTTGATGATTACAAAGGAAAGGTTCAATCAATTATTTTAGGGTGTACACATTATCCTATTTTAAAAGAGCAAATAAAAAATGTATTGCCAAATATTGAGTATGTTTCTAGTAGTGAGGCAATTAGTAAAAATGTTAAAGATATTTTATCAAGTCAAAAATTATTAAATTTTAATAAAAATAATTATATTAGAATATATACTACTGGAGATGTTGATGAGTTTATTTATTCATCGTCAGGCTTTTTTGATTATACTAATTTAAAAGTTGAACATTTGATTATAGATTAGCTTAGCTAATCTATTTTTTATAAAAAATTGGTATTTTAAAGTGGCTGCTTCATAAAATATGGAGAGGTGGTAAGTATGCGGATCAAAGTACTTTTAAGTATTTTTGTATGTTTATGTTTAGGGTTTGGAATTATTTATTTTAAACAAGATGATAAAAAGGAAAAAAAAGAAGTGATAAATAAAAAATATCAAACTGTTGTTTTTAAAGATGAAGATAATATACTAGTACCAATTGAAATTAATTTAAATCAGGATTTAGAAGATGATAGTAAATACCGTAATTTAATAGAGGTAATGAAATCTAAGGACTATGAATATTTAGGGTTACATCCCATTTTAGATGCAAATTTACAAGTAAATGCAATTGCCATTAATGATAGATCATTAACATTTGATTTTAGTGATCATTTATATGTTGAAAATAATCAAGAAGCTTTGGATATTTTTGAAATGTTGTCTTATGTTTTTTGTGTTGATGATATTGAAAAGGTTAATTTAAAAATTGATGGTAATGATGTTAGTACGTTAAAAAATAGTACTATTCCTGCTGGTTGTATTACTAATAGACTAGGAATTAATAATTTTGAATCAACAACTAATTATTTATATAAAACTGTTCCAGTAGTTGTTTATAATACCAAAATAATCAATAATCAAGAATATTATGTTCCCATTACTAAAAGAGTTGAGACTCAAGATAATGACATTGATACTAAAGTATCAATAATGTTAAAAGAAATTGAATTTGAACAGCCATTAACCTTAGTGCAACAATGTTCATTGAATGAGGGGAATTTAAATATTTATTTAGCAAGTAATATTTTAAATGATAATGAATCTATCGATAATAATTTATATAATCAGATAGTAAAATCAGCAAGTCATTTAGAAAATGTAAAAAATGTTTCTTTGTATATTGATGGACAAAAAATAATGCCAATAGAAGATGTAAATGGTAAAGTTGATAATCGCATTAAAATATAATTTAAATTTATGGATTAATTGTGTATAATGATATTGGTGATGTAAATGAAAAAAATAGTAGTAATGTCTGATAATCATGGATATCAAAATATAATTGAAGAAATAAAGAGATTAGAACCAGATGGGGATTTTTATGTTCATTGTGGTGATAGTGAAGGAATGGAAAATGATTTAAGGGGTTGGATCAGTGTTCGTGGTAATAATGATTGGATGGCAAAATTGGAAGATGAAATTGTATTTGAGGTAGAGGGCTTAATGTTTTTAGTGACACATGGGCATCGCTATGGATATTTAAATAGAGAGACAATGATGGTAGATGATTTGTTACGACACGGTTGTGATATTTTATTATCAGGACATACTCATGTTCCTCAATGTGATGATATTGATGGGTTTTATTTAATTAATCCTGGTTCTACTACTTTACCAAGACAAGGAAGTCATAAATCATATTGTGTAATTTATGTGGACAAGGGTCAATTTGAGGTAAAATTTAAGGAAATTTTTTAAAAGTACTTGCGCATCTCTTTTGAATGTGTTATAGTATTTAAGCAGTCAAGAGAGAGGTCTACGTAGCTCAGCTGGATAGAGCACACGCCTTCTAAGCGTGCGGTCAGGGGTTCGAATCCCTTCGTGGACGCCATTTTAAAAAATAATGAGATTAATAAAATCTCTTGGAACCTTTGATATTAAAAAGTTTTATCAAAGGTTTTTATTTTTTAGATGTATTTGTTTGAGGAATCAATTTTTAAGTTGTCTATGAAGGATTATAATGATTAAAAAACGTTTTGCATTGATAAATCAAGCTGATTGCAGAGAAGATGTGTATTAGGTAAATTATATGTAAAATCTTTTTTTAGTGTTTTTAGATAAATATAAAATAAAAACTTGCATTATTTAATTTTATATGTTATATTATTTGAGCAGTTGATAAAGAAGTCTACGTAGCTCAGCTGGATAGAGCACACGCCTTCTAAGCGTGCGGTCAGGGGTTCGAATCCCTTCGTGGACGCCATTAGATTATAACACACATTAGTGTGTTTTTTTGTTTAAATAAAAAGACGGAATATAACCGTCTATAGTAATCCTAAAAGTGATTGCATCAATAAACACACACATGTAATTGAAATCCAACATGTAAAACCTAATAAAATTGGTTTAGCACCACTTTTTATCAGTTTTACAATATTTGTATTTAAACCAATTGCTGCCATTGCCATTACAATAAAGAATTTACTTAAATCTTTAAGTGGGGCGGTAATTGTTGCTGGTAAACTAAATACGGTTGTAATAATTGATGCTAAAACAAAGAAAAGAATAAAATATGGAAAAATATTTTTAAGATTTACTTTGCTGTTATTTTTTTCGTTATCGCGAGTACGTTTAAAAGCTAAAACTAAAGTGATTGGGATGATTGCAAGTGTTCTTGTTAGTTTTACGATAGTTGCATGGTCTAATGTGTTGCTACCATGAATTCCATCCCAAGCTGTAGCTGTAGCTGTAACTGATGAAGTATCATTAACTGCACTTCCTGCAAATAATCCAAAACCATCATTTGAAAGACCAAGCATCCCTCCTAGTGTAGGGAAAATTAAAGCTGCTAAAATATTGAATAGAAAGATAACTGAAATTGCTTGAGCAATTTCTTCGTCATCTGCTTCAATTACAGGAGCGGTTGCTGCAATTGCAGAGCCCCCGCAAATTGATGAACCAACACCGATTAATGTTGCAATTTTAGATGGGATTTTTAAAAGTTTACATAATACATAAGCAACTACTAATGAAGTTGTGATGGTTGATAAAATAATTGGTAAAGATGTTGTTCCAATTTTTAAAATATCTTTTAAATTCATCCCAAATCCAAGTAAAATAACAGCGTATTGTAGGATTTTTTTAGATGTATAGGTGATACCATTTTGGACCCTACTTTTGTCTTTAACGAAATAAGTAATAATCATCCCCATTAAAATTGCAAACACAGGACCACCAACTAGTGGGAAAAGAGTTCCTAAATAGTATGCAGGTAAAGCAATCGCTAAACATAAAATAATACCTAAGGCATTGTTTTTGACTTTATTCATTGTCTTCCTCCTTTAAACGAGCATATTATACATGATTATTATAATAAATAAAAATTATATATATTTATATAACGATAAAAAAATGTTATGATTGATAAGGGTGATACAATGTTAGATTTTCGAATAGATACTTTTTTAACTGTTTGTAAATTTATGAATTTTACTAAAGCTAGTCAATTTCTGAATATTACACAACCAGCTGTTTCAAATCATATTCGTTATTTAGAAGAGTATTATAATGTTAAATTATTTTATTTTCTAGGTAAAAAAATGCAACTTACTAAAGAAGGACAGATTTTATTAGAATATGCAACTACATTAAAACATGATGATATTTTTTTAAAAAAGCGATTTAACGATATGAAAGAAAAGCAGGAATTGGTTTTTGGAGCTACACTTACAGTTGGAGAATATATTATGCCTAATATTATTGATGGTTTTTTGTCTAATGAGAGTAATACAGTGATTAAAATGAAAGTTGCTAATACTAGAGAATTATTGAATTACATGAATGAAGGAACGATTGATTTTGCATTCGTAGAGGGATATTTTAATAAGCTTGAATATGATTTTTTGCATTATTGCCAAGAAAAATATGTATGTGTTGCATCTAGTGATTTTAAATTAGACCATGTTGAAGATGTTAGTGAATTGTTTAAATATAATTTGATTACTAGAGAAGTTGGTTCAGGTTCTAGAGAAATCATTGAGCGTTATTTAGGAGATCGTAATTTAAGTGTTGATGATTTTGTAAATTTAATTGAAATAAGTAATATTAATACAATTAAGCAATTGGTTAAAAATAATCATGGAATTAGTTTTATGTATAAAATAGCTGTTGAAAAAGAGTTGAAAAGTGGTTTGTTGAAAGAAATTGATATTGCAGGATTATCAATTGAACATGATATTAATTTTGTTTGGCGAAAAAATAGTGCTTTTATAGATTATTATCAACAGTTATTTAAATTGTTTTTTGTGTATCGATAATTATGTAAATATGTGTTTTTCAATTGAAAAATATTTGAGGGTTGTTATAATAAGTTGTTGAGGAGTGATGAATATGCCTTTAACAGATGATGATTTTTTAAAGAATGGTGCATTAGGTCAATATATTGATGTAATTGAAAGCTTACGCCAACAAGAAGGTGAGCAAAAAGAACCTGAATATCAATTAGACTTAGATGATGAAGAATAACTGATTTTTTAAGGAGAATGTATGATTGAAGAATATATTGCAAATAGTCAATTTCAGGATGCTTTAGATCTACTTACGGATTTAGAAGATGAAACTGTTCGATACCAAAGATTAGTTTGTTTATATGGTTTGGGTCAATACCATCAAGCCAAAAATGAAGGGATGTTAGCTAAAGCAAAGGCGAGCGGTACATACTATGATGTTGTAAGTATCTATTTAGCAACATTGAAGGAGTTAGAAGAATTTGAAGAAGCAATTGATATTGTTGTTGAAGAATTATCGATGCCTTATATTCCATATGAATATGAAAGTGTTTTTAATGCTGCTTATGATGAATTGTTGCTTGCTAAAAGGGAAGCAAATGAAGGGGTAGAACGTCATAATAATGCTTTTACTTTAGATGATATGGAAAATATTTTACAAAGAGATGTTGCTAATGAAGAACTTTTATATATGGCAATTGAACAGATGGAAGGAATTAATATTCGCCGCCTTCTACCAGCTATTAGAACTTTTTTGAAAGATGATAGTAAACCAAGTTTTGCTAAAAGTTTATTGATTGAATTAATGATTGATCAAGAAATTGATGAAGAGATGATATTGGTAAAAAATGGGATTGAATATGAAATTAATCCAAGTTATGCGCCAATGGTATTGAATCAAGAAATAGGTGAGGCGATTTTATCTTTGTTGAGTGAAGTGATTGAAGATGAAAATCCATCATTATTTAATCTTTGTTTTCAGTTTTTGAATTTTTATTTGTATTTAATATATCCTAAATATATTGATGAATCTGAATATCGAGCGATTGCTGGTGCAATTCATTATTATTTAGCATCGATGCAATATATCGATGTAGAGTTAGAGGATATGGAGTTTTTTTATAATTGTGATAAAGAAGAAATTTTGGAAAAATTAGAAGAAATTAAGCAAATTGAATATTAAAGTCATAATTTTTTAAGATATTAGTGTTTAAATAAGTTGAATTAATGAAATTGATAGTATATAATACGTGATGAAACTAATGAAGGAGAATTGTATGAAAATTAATAATAAAAAATTAGAAAATGCTATTATTGAAGTAGCAGTAGCATTTGATAAAGAAGAATGGAATGAATCTCAAAAAAAAGCATTAAATAAGTTAGCAAGAAAAGTTAAAATTGACGGTTTTAGACAAGGAAAAGCGCCAATATCTGTTGTTAAAGCAAGAATTGGTAAAGGTAAAATTCTTGAAGAAGCAACTGATATGATTTTACAAGCTAATTTTGCTAAAGTACTTGAAGAAGCAAAAGTTGAACCTATTGCACAACCTGCTTTAAGTATTGATAAACTTGATGAAGAAGAATTACAAGTTAAAATTTTAGTTCCAGTTGAACCAGAAGTTGAATTAGGTGAATATAAAGGGTTAGAAATCAAGAAAACTCGTGTAACTGTAACTAAAAAAGAAATTGAAGAACAATTAGCTAATTATCAAAGTCAATTTGCAGAGTTATCTGTAAAAGAAGATGGAAAAGTTGCTAAAGGTGATACTGCAGTAATCGATTTTGAAGGATTTATTGATGGTGTTGCTTTTGAAGGTGGTAGTGGAGAAAATTATCCATTAGAAATTGGAAGTGGAGCATTTGTTCCAGGATTTGAAGATCAATTAATTGGAATGGGAATTGATAAAGAAGAAGAAATTACTATTAAATTCCCAGATGATTATGGGGCTGTTGATTTAGCTGGTAAAGAAGCTGTTTTCAAAGTAACTATTCATGAAATTAAAGAAAAACACTTACCTGAAATTGATGATGAATTAGCTAAAGATGTTAATATTGATGGTGTAGAAACATTAGATCAATTAAAAGATCATATTAAAGCTAATATTAAAGCACGTAAAGAAAATGAAAATGAACAAAAATTTATGAATGATATTTATCAAACATTAATCAAGAATTCAAAAATTGAAAATAGTGATGCTTTAATTAAACAAGAACAAGAAATGATTTTGAAAGAAATTGAACAAAATTTACAAAGTCAAGGATTAAATTTTGATATCTATAAACAATTTACTGGAAAAGATATTTCTGATATTTTAGAAGATATCAAACCACAAGCAGAAGAACGTTTTAAAATCAATGCGATTGTAAAAGCAATTATTAAAGAAGAAGAATTAGTTGCTAGTGATGAAGAATTAGAAGCTGAATTACAATCAATTGCTGATTATTATAAAAAAGAATTAGATGAAGTTAAAAATATTTTCAAAGGAAATATGAGCCGTGTTGAAAATGATATTTTAACTCGTAAAGCTATCGATTTAGTAAAAGATAACTTAAAGAAATAATTGAAAGACGCCAAAGCGTCTTTTTAGTAAATGAAAGATAGGAGGAATTAAAGTGAACGAACAAACTGTATTAAATTTACCGGTAGTTTGTACTCGAGGTATGGTTGTTTTCCCAGAAAACAAATTAACATTAGATGTTGGACGTCCTATGAGTTTAAAAGCACTTGAGTTAAGTTCGAATGAGCATGATAATAATGTCGTTTTTGTTTCTCAAGTTAATCCTTTAACGGATAATCCTTCTTTTGATGATGTATATCATATAGGTACTATTTGTAAAATTGACCGTAAAGTGCGTCGTGATAGCGCAGGAACAGTAAAGCTTACTGTGCTTGGAACAAAAAGAGTACGCTTAGATAATTTTGTTGAACAAAATGGTGCCATTTATTCTCAAGTAACTATTCTTGAAGATGAAATAGGCGATCGTAATGAAGAAGTGGCATTAGTTCGTAAGGCTACATCTTATTTTGAAAAAGCTAGAAGAAGTATCCCAAATATCCCACTAGATTCGATTAATCGTCTTACAAGTGGTGTTTCTGCAAGTGTTTTAGCTGATACAATAGGACAATATTTACCAGTTGAATTTATGCAAAAACAAAAAATATTAGAAACTATTAATGTAAATGAACGTTTACTATTAGTTATTAGTTCGATTGAATCGGAAAAAGTAATTAGTGAAATTGAAGAATCAATTAATCGTAAGGTACGTGAAAGTATTGATGAAAATCAACGTGAATACTATTTACGTGAAAAACTTAGAGCAATTAAAGAAGAATTAGGAGATAGTGTTCCTAAAGAAGATGATGCTGAATCAATACGTGAGGAATTACAAAAAAATTCGTATCCACAATACGTTAAAGATAAAATTGAAGAAGAATTAAAAAGATTTGAAACAATGCCAGCAGCATCAGCTGAGTCGAATGTTGTTAGAACATACATTGATTGGATGTTAAAAGTCCCTTGGTATCAAGAAACTAAAGATGTTGAAGATATTCAAAAAGTTGAAGATGTTTTAAATGCGGATCATTATGGATTAGAAAAAGTAAAAGAAAGAATTGTTGAACATTTGGCTGTTAAACAAATGACCCAAAATTTAAAAGCACCAATTATTTGCTTGGCAGGTCCACCAGGAGTTGGTAAAACTTCACTTGCAAAAAGTATTGCTAGAGCATTAGAACGTAAGTTTGTTAAAGCATCTTTAGGTGGGGTTAAGGATGAAGCTGAAGTTAGGGGACATCGCCGTACTTATTTAGGTTCTATGCCTGGTAGAATTATTCAAAGTATGAAAAAAGCCGGTGTTATTAATCCTGTTTTCTTATTAGATGAAATTGATAAAATGTCAAGTGATTATAAAGGTGATCCTACTAGTGCAATGTTGGAAGTACTTGATCCAGAACAAAATAGTCAATTTTCAGATAATTATTTAGAAGAACCATATGATTTATCAAAAGTATTGTTTATTGCTACTGCTAATGATTTAGGTAATATTCCTGGTCCGCTTAGAGATCGTTTGGAAATCATTGAACTTTCTTCTTATACTGAACAAGAAAAATTAATGATTGCAAAAAATCATTTAATTAAAAAACAGTTAGCTATGCATGGATTAACATCTGAACAATTAATTTTTGAAGATGATGCAATTATGAAAATTATTCGTCATTATACTCGCGAAGCAGGAGTTCGTGATTTAGAAAGATTAATTGCTAAAGTATGTCGTAAAGTTGTTTTGATTATTTTAAAAGATAAGCAAAGTATGACTACTATTGTTGCTAAAGATCTTGAAAATTATTTAGGTAAAGCCCCATTTGAACACACTAAAAAATTAGAACGTGATCAAATTGGAGTTGTTACAGGAATGGCTTATACTCAATTTGGTGGTGATATCTTACCGATTGAAGTAAATCATTTTGATGGATCTGGTAAATTTGTAATTACTGGACAATTAGGTGATGTCATGAAAGAATCAGCATCAATAGCTTTAGATTACATGAAAGCAAATAAAGTTAAATATGGCCTTGAAGATGTTAAATTTGATAAAGAGGACATTCATATTCATGTTCCAGAAGGAGCAGTGAAAAAAGATGGTCCTAGTGCTGGAGTAACGTTAACTACAGCGATTTACTCAGCATTAAAAAATAAACCGGTACGTAGTGATGTAGCTATGACTGGTGAGATTACATTAAGAGGTAATGTACTTGCAATTGGTGGATTGAAAGAAAAATCTATTTCTGCACATCGTTCAGGAATTAAAAAAATTATTATTCCTAAAGATAATGCAAAAGATATTGATGATATTCCTGAATCTGTAAGAGATGAATTAGAAATTGTTTTGGCTGATCATATTGATATAGTTTTAGAACATGCACTTGTTAAATAAGGGTTAAAAATTTAACCCTTTTCTTATTTTATGATACAATGAAAAAGGTGATAGAAATGGTGAAGATAAAAAAAGCAGAATATGTACTTTCAGCCGCTTGGAAGAGTCAGTGGCCTCAGGAAACTTATCCAGAAATGTGTTTAGCAGGGCGAAGTAATGTTGGAAAAAGTAGTTTTATCAATGCAATGTTAAATCGAAAAGGTTTAGCTAAAGTATCTAGTACACCAGGGAAGACAAGAACATTAAATTTTTTTAATGTTAATGATGCTTTGTATTTTGTTGATGTTCCAGGATACGGTTATGCTAAAGTTAATGATAATGTAACTAAACAGTTTGGAAAAACAATGGATGAATATATTACATTGCGTTCGAGTTTAAAGGGATTTATTTTATTAGTTGATTATCGTCATAAACCGACTAAAGATGATGTGATGATGTATGAATTTGTTAAACATCATAATGTTCCAGTAATTGTTGTAGCAACTAAAGAGGATAAATTGAAACGAAATGATTTGAAGAAAAATGAGCAGTTGATAAAAAATACTTTAGGATTTCAAAAAGAGGACAAATTTGTTCGTTTTTCAAGTTTGAAAAAAAATGGAATTGAAGAAGCATGGAATGCCATATATGAATTGTGTGAAATTAATTTTGATTAGGCAGTTTAACTGTCTTTTTTCATATCTAATATTTTTTTGCATATATTTGTATGGGAGGTATATATGCAAAAAATATATTTTGAAAAATGGATTGATTTGAATCATGAATTAACAGAATTATTGTCTTTATCGGTTGATGAATCAATTAATTATAAGATTGAAAGTGTTGGTGTACGGGCAATTGGAAGCTTAATTGTAAAGGGGGAATATAACGAAGGTAAAAAATTTCATGATGATGTTGATATGGATGTTTTAGCAACTTTTGATAAGATTGTTGATCAACGTGATTTTAATATTAAAGTGGAAGATTTTAATTATCATATTAAAGATGGTAATATTCAAATAAAAATTGAAGTTGGAATTCATGGAGTAGTTGATGGTGAAGATCGCTATGTTAAAGATGATTCATTGTTTGAAAAAGAGGCGGTTGATGAAATTGAAAATTTAATTCGTAAAGAACCAATAATTGAAAAACAACCCTTAGAAAATAATCCAACTATTGATGAATCGTTGGGAAAAGAAAGTGAGATTATTGCTAGTCAAGTTGTAAAACCAATTGATGATTATAACGGTATAAAAAAAGAGGTAGTGAGTAAAGAAAAGGCAGTAACTGAAGAGATTGAAGAACAGTTACAAGAAAAAATTTATCCAAGTAAATCACGTCCTATTTTTAAAGATTCTAGCGATAGTATTGGTACTTATTATTTGTATATTGTTAAAGAAAATGATGATTATGAAAGTGTAGCTAGTCGTTATAAAATTGATGAAGGTATTATTCGAGATTATAATCAAGATAAACCTCTAGTTGCTGGCAATGTTTTGATTATTCCTTATGTCGGTAAGTAAAATTATTGAAGAGGCCTATTGTTTAAAGGTTATTGGATTGATTAAGGTTTCTCAAAAAGTCTATAAAGTAAAATGTAATGAAGGATTTTTTTGTTTAAAGTTTATTGAAAATAGTAGTTTGACAGTTGTTTTTGATCATATCGAAAGCTTACATTTAGAATGTTTTTTAAAAGTAATAAAAAATGTAAATCATCAACCAATTACAATCTATGAAGATAAGCTGTTTTATTTAAGTAGATGGGTAAAAGAGGATAATGCGATTGTAAAAGAGTTGAAATTGAAATTTTATTATGAATGTTTAGCATATTTGCATTCAAAAACTTTTTTTAATTATAGTGCATCTAAAAGCTTTTTTAAGCAGCAAATTGAAGATCTTGAAAGAATTATTCATGAACGAAAAGATTATTATGATGAGTTGATGACTAATTTTGAGACGATGCTTTATAAAAGTCCAACAGGATGGATGTTTGTTTTGAATTATCATAAGATTGAATGTTGTTTAAAAAATGCAATGGAAATATTAGAATGTTATCGAGATTATGTATGTAATTTAGATACAATTAGATTATGTTTGACTTACAATAATTTTAATTATGCTCATATTATGATGAAAGAAGGCAAGTTGATTTCATTCGATCATATTAAGATTAATTTGTGTATTTATGATATCTATAATATGTATCAAAAGATACCAGAACTTATTTTTGATTTTGATGTGATTTTGGATAGTTATTTTTGTAAATTGAAATTTTTGAAAGAAGAAAAATTGTTGCTTAGATGTTTGTTGCATGTTGTACCAATTATTAAATTGGAACATGATGAAATTAATAATATTATTGTTATGTCTCGTTTGTTATATTATTTGGATTCTATTTCTTCGTTAAATAAAAAGCTTTCAATTGACTAGTGGAATGGTTTTTGTTAAAATGTCTTTAGCAATGATTAGGAAGAGTAGGTTTTGATGTTTGATAGAGAGTCCTTGTTGGTGGAAATAGGATAAAATAAAAAATTGAAGGTAGCCTAGGAGCATGTTTATTGAAACTAAGTAGGTAAACACGTATAACTGCGTTAAAGTTTTTGAGGCATAAATATTATGCAAAGTAAGGTGGTACCACGAGCATTCGTCCTTATGACGATGCTTTTTTATTTATTGAAAAATGGAGGTAAAAATGATGAAAAAGCAATTAGAACCAAAATATGATCATCATAAAGTAGAAGAAGGAAAATATCGTAAATGGATTGAAAAAAAATATTTTGAAGCAGGTGATACAAGTAAAAGACCATATTCTATTGTTATTCCCCCACCTAATGTAACTGGTAAATTACATTTAGGTCATGCTTGGGATACTACATTACAGGATATGATTATTCGTTATAAAAGAATGCAAGGCTATGATGCTTTATGGCTTCCAGGGATGGATCATGCTGGAATTGCTACACAGGCAAAAGTAGAGGCAAGAATGCGAGAAGAGGGTGTTTCTCGTTATGATTTAGGAAGAGAAGGATTTTTGAAAAAAGCTTGGTCTTGGAAAGAAGAATATGCCTCAATTATTCGTAGCCAATGGGAAAAATTAGGTTTATCTCTTGATTATTCTAAAGAACGTTTTACCTTGGATGAGGGTTTAAGTGAAGCGGTTAAAGAGGTATTTGTTAAATTATATAATGAAGGCTTGATTTACCAAGGTAAAAGAATTATCAACTGGGATCCTGTGCAACGAACAGCTTTAAGTAATATTGAAGTTATTCATAAAGAAATTGAAGGGGCAATGTATTATTTTAAATATAAAATTGTTGATAGTGATGAAGAATTAGTTATTGCAACAACTCGTCCGGAAACAATGTTTGCAGATCAAGCAATTTTTGTTCATCCTGATGATGCAAGATATACACATTTAGTAGGTAAAAAAGCAATTAACCCAGCTAATGGAGAACCGTTACCGATTATGGCTGATAGTTATATTGATATGTCATTTGGAACAGCAGTTATGAAATGTACACCGGCTCATGATCCTAATGATTTTGCTTTAGCAAAAAAATATGATTTAGATATGCCAATTTGTATGAATGATGATGGAACAATGAATGAATTGGCGCATAAATATCAAGGAATGGATCGTTTTGAATGTCGTAAAGCATTAGTTGCTGATTTTGAAGCTAATGGGGTTGTTGATCATATTGAAAAACATATGCATCAAGTTGGACATTCTGAAAGAAGTAATGCTATTGTTGAACCATATTTATCTAAGCAATGGTTTGTAAAAATGAAACCTTTAGCTAAAGCTGCTTTAGACAATCAATTAAAAGATTCTAAAGTAAACTTTGTTCCAGAACGTTTTGAAAAAACATTTAATCAATGGATGGAAAATATTGAAGATTGGTGTATTTCTCGTCAATTATGGTGGGGGCATCAAGTACCGGCATGGTACCATAAAGAAACTGGAGAAGTTTATGTTGGTAAACAAGCTCCTGAAGATATTGAAAATTGGAAACAAGATGAAGATGTTTTAGATACTTGGTTTTCAAGTGCACTTTGGCCATTTTCAACTTTGGGTTGGCCAAATGAGGATAGTGAGTTATTTAAACGTTATTTCCCAACTAATACTTTAGTTACTGGTTATGATATTATCTTTTTCTGGGTAAGTAGAATGATTTTCCAATCATTACATTTTACAAAACAAAGACCATTTGAAAATGTACTGATTCATGGTTTGATTCGTGATGAACAAGGGCGTAAAATGTCTAAATCATTAGGTAATGGTGTTGATCCAATGGATGTTATTGATGAATATGGAGCTGATACACTTAGATTCTTTTTAACAACAAATTCAGCACCTGGAATGGATTTGCGTTATATTCCAGAAAAGCTAGAATCTTCATGGAATTTTATTAATAAAATTTGGAATAGTGCTAGATTTGTTTTAATGAATATTGATGAGTCAATGAAGTATGAAGATTTAACGTTTGACAATTTAAATTTATGTGATAAATGGATTTTAAATCGCTTAAATGAAGTGATTAGAGAAGTAGATATTAATATGGATAAATTTGAATTTGTTAATGTAGGGTCAGAGTTATATAAATTTATTTGGGATGATTTTTGTTCTTGGTATATTGAATTAACTAAAGTGCATTTAAATAGTGAAAATGTGGCTGAAAAACAAGCTAGTTTGAATACTTTAGTGTATGTTTTAAATGCGATTGTAAAAATGTTACATCCATTTATGCCGTTTGTAACTGAAGAAATTTTCCAAGCAATTCCACATCTTGAAGAATCTATTTGTATTGCTTCATGGCCAGAAGTAAATGATGATTTTAGTGATGAATATATTAATGATCAATTTACTTATTTAATTGATATTGTTAAAGGAATTCGTGAAATTAGAAGTCAATATACAATTAAAAATGCAATTGAAGTTGCATATATTATTGATACAAAGGATAGTCAGTTAGAAAGTTTAATGGATCAATGTTTACCATATATTAAAAAATTATGTAATGCTATTTGTTCAGGTTATAATTTAAAAGCAACTGGTGAGGTAGCAAATATTACAATTAAAGGTGGTAATTCTTTATTAATAGAATTAGGTGATTATATTGATAAAGATGCTGAAAAAGAAAAGTTACAAGCACAGTTAAGCAAACTTGAAGGTGAAATTAAACGTTGTCAAAATATGTTGGCTAATGAAAAATTTGTTTCTAAAGCACCTAAAGAAAAAGTTGAATTAGAAAGAAAAAAATTAGCTGATTATCAATCAAAGTATGATGCGGTTAAAGAAAAATTAGATACAATGTAATTTATTAAGCCATTAACAATTTGTTAATGGTTTTTTTTAAATTTTTGTAGTAAAAAAAATATTTTGATTGTAAAAGATAATAAGAGGTTTAGTGGATGTGTGGCCTTGAAATAAAAGGAGGGTGAAAGAAAAGAATGAATGAATTGCAATTAAGTAGTCAAATGGAGATTTCTGGTGGTGGAGTAGGAACAATAGTGTTTTGTGTTGTAATTGGAGCAGCGGTTTATAAAATGGTAAAATCGACATCAGGTAGAATTTCGATTCCAAGAATTATTTCGATTGAATGGAGATAGTATGAAAGAATTACCGGTTAGTATGCAAAAAGAGATTAATGGTGGATTTGCTTTACCGTTTATTATTACAATAGCTGCAGTTGTAGCAGGATTGAATACCGCAAGATTAATTAAAAGTTATTATTCTATTACACGAAATCGCTAATATGAAAGGCTATTAGCCTTTCATATTTTATAATTATGAGCATATTCTTTGATGGGAGGTAGAATATGAAGATAATTAGATTAGCAATAGTTAGTGCAGTTTTGTTGTCGATATTATTTGGTGGTTTTTATTTAAAGGTTTGTTCATCGTTTAAAAGTGAAATTGATGCTTATATAGTTCAAGTAGGAATATATAAGCAAGAAGAAAATGCTAATGAAATGATTACGCAGTTAACAAATTTAAAACAGCCAAATTATAAGTATCAAAAAGATAATAATTTTATAGTTATAAGTGGTGTATTTTTGAATGAAGAGGAGGCAAAGAAAATGGGCAATGGTATTAGTGAACAAGGGATAACATGTGTAATTAAACAAGTTAAATTTTCTAATGAATTGAAAGAAGAAATTGAACAACAAAACTATGAAATAATTATTAAAGAATTAAGCTCATGAAGATAAAAAATTATCCTGAAGAAGAACGGCCTCGTGAAAAAGCTTATTATCATGGAATTGATAGTTTGACTAATAATGAATTGTTGGCATTGATATTAAGAACTGGCAGTAAAAAAGAATCAGCTTTAGAATTAGCACAGCGTGTTATTAATGAAGTAGGTGGATTATCGTATTTAAAAGATGTCACATATCATCAATTGGTTTCTATTAATGGAATAAAAAAGGCTAAAGCAATTAGTATTCTTGCTGTAATTGAGCTTACTAAAAGAATTAAAAAAGTTCAAAAAGATCAGGCAGTAATTAAAGAACCTAAAGATGGTTATTATTTAGTTAAAGATAAGTTAATGTTTGAACAGCAAGAACATGTTATCATTTTATGTTTAAATTCTAAATTGGAAGTAATGAAAGAAAAAACAGTTTTTATTGGTAGTAATAATATTTCAATTATCAGTGGTAGAGAAATATTTAAAGAGGCATTGATTTGTGGAAGCAGTAGAATTATGGTAATTCATAACCATCCTTCGGGTAATCCGCAACCATCTTTTGAAGATATAGAAATAACTAAGCGGTTGTATCGAATGGCTGAGGAATTAGAAATCGAAATTGTGGATCATTTAATTATTGGAAGAAATAAATTTTATAGTTTTGCATCAAAAGAAATTATTGAAGTTTAAAGATAATTGATTATTTTATATTAATGCCTTATAATGGATGTACGTGTGAGGTGATAATTTGAATAATCGAAAGAAGCAAAAAAATAGAAGAATTATTTTAATCATTACAGTTACGATTGTTATTTTTTCAAGTATTTCATTAATTTTTTCAAGAACGCAGTGGGGGATTGAAAGAATGATAAGTGATTCTGTAGCTGTAGTAGAATATTATGTAATAAAAAAACCAATTGAGTTTATAAGTAATTTATTTAATGAATATAATGAGTTAAAAGATGTTTATGATGAAAATAAGATTTTAAGAGAACAGTTAGCAGCTTATGCTAGTGTGGAAGTAAATACAAATGTTTTATCGAATGAAATAGATGATTTAAAAAAAGCTTTGGACTTAAAAGAGCTTACAACTGATTATAATGTAAAAACAGCAACTGTTATTTCACGTGATGCTAGTAATTGGACAAATGAAATTACAATTGATTTGGGAAGTATGGCAGGTGTAAAGGAAGATATGGTTGTTGTTGCTTCAAAAGGAATGATTGGAAAAGTTACTTCGGTTACAGAAGTGAGTTCTACGGTTCAATTATTGACAGCTGAAAAACCTGTTTCTGATTTACCGGTACAAATTATGAATGGTGATCAAAATGCATATGGCTTATTAAAAGGTTATGATGTTGAAAGTAAGTGTTATGAAGTAACATTATTAAGTAATATTGATAAATTAGAAGCTAATGCTAATGTTATTACTTCAGGATTAGGTGGAGACCAAAAAGCGCCTAAAGGAATTTATATTGGTGTTGCAGAAGGAATGGATGTTTCTAGCGATGGGACAACAAAGACGCTTAAAGTTAAACCGGCTGAAGATTTTAGTGATTTAACATATGTTTCGGTTGTTTTTAGAGGAAATAGTAATGAATAAAAAATTATATCGTTATTATTTAGTGATGGCACTTAGTTTTGTCATCGACAGTGTGATTAATTATTATCTTCCATTTAATTTTGATAAATCAGGAATTACGATTATTCCATACATTAGTTTAATGACATTTACGCTTTTAAATAATACGATTGGAAATGAACATCGTTACATATTTGCAACAGTAACAGGGTTGTATTATGCTGTTGTTTATGCAAATAGTTTATTGATTTATGTTTTACTATACTGTATGTATGCTTTTTTTGGAAAGAAGTATACTAAATTAGCAACTTTTACGCTATTAGAGATGTTTATCGCCGTAATTGTGACAATAATCGTGCAGGAAGTTGTGTTATATTGGTTGGTGTGGATAACTAATACTACGCAGCTTTCAATTGTTATCTTTTTGAAAAATCGCATGTTACCGACGATGATATTTAATTTATTATTGATTGCTCCAGTTTATTTTATCCATGAAAAATTAGGATTCGAGGGAAAAGTCAATGCATATCAAAGTAAAAGGAGTTAATGGTCATCTAGTGTTTGTTTTAGATGATAGTCAAGAATTTAATAATTTAATGAAGGAACTAAAAAGTCTCTTGGATTCACCATTGTTTAAAAGCAATGGTTTTTATCCAAAGGCTTTTTTTGATTTTAAAAGTCGAATTTTGAGTGTTCAAGAGTTAACGTGTTTATTAGATTTATTGTTTGAAAAACAAGTATTGTTGTTTGATGGGGTTAATATGATTAAAAAAGAAGTTAAAAATAAAATCAAAATAATTAATAAAACAATTCATTCAGGAGAGGTATTACAAATTGATCAAGATGCTTTAATTATTGGGCAGATTAATCCAGGGGCGGTTGTTCGCTTTAGTGGTAAATTATATGTTATGGGTCGTGTAAGTGGTTTTATAGAAGGGATGACATCTAGTTCAAGGATTAGTGGTCAATGTTTTAAAAATGCTCATATTAGAATTAATGGGGTTTCTCGACATAGTTATACAAGTTTTGAACTTACAATGGTTTATTATAAGGATAGTGAAATATTTTTAGATAAGGGGGACATGATTTATGTCTAGAGTTATTGTAGTTACTTCTGGTAAAGGTGGGGTAGGTAAAAGTAGTGTTAGTGTTAATGTTGCTAGTGCTTTAGCTTTTGGTAAATTTAAAGTTTGTTTAATTGATGGTGATTTTGGATTGAAAAATCTTGATGTAATGATGGGTTTAGAAAATCGTGTTGTATATGATTTAAATGATGTTGTGGAGGGACGCTGTACAATTGAGCAGGTATTGGTTAAAGATAAGCGAATTGCAGGACTTAGTTTGTTGCCTTCTTGTAAATCGTTGTCATTTGAAAATTTAGATACCGAGATAATGAATGCTTTAATAGAAAGATTGAGTAAGGATTTTGATTTTATTATTGTTGATAGTCCGGCTGGGGTTGAAAAAGGTTTTGAATATTCGTCAGCTTTAGCTAGTGAAGCGATTGTTGTTGTAAATCTTGATGTTTCTTCTTTACGGGATGCTGATCGTGTAGTTGGTCTATTGATGAAAAAAGGTATCAATACAATTAATATGATAGTTAATAAGGTCAATCTTGATGATATTGATAGTAATCGTTCTTTAATGATTGAAGATGCTAAAGAGATGTTATCGTTACCGTTGCTTGGAATTGTTTATGATAGTCATGATATGATTGAAGCAAATAATCGCGGGGTACCAATTTTTTTAAATGAACATCATATGTTGCATCAATGTTTTTTAAATATTGCTAATCGTTTGTTAGGTAAGCAAGTTCCATATTTAAAATATCGTAAAAAGAGTTTTATTCGTCGAATTTTTAATACATAATTTATGTCTTTAATTTAATGAGCTTCATATAATGAATTAGGTGATAAAATGAGTGATCTTGATGAGATAAGGAAGCGAATGCAAAAAAGAAAAGAAACCAAATATCCATTAAATGATGATAATTTTAAACGTTTTTATAATTTTATGATTAAGTTTATGGTGGTAATTTTAGTTGTGTTAGTGTCAATGTCGTATGTAAAATTAAATCCTAATACTAAAATTAAAGATTTAGTGCTAAATGATGCAAACTATAAAAAAGTTACTAGTTGGTTATCTGATTCGTTATTATCATTTTTACCAGATGATACAATTACTACATCTAGTGAAATAAATTATGAACATCTTGATGGAAATTATTATACTAATAATAGTAATCAGGTTTTAAATCTTGAAGCGGGTAGAGTTATTGAAATAGATAGTAATGGAAAATATGTGATTGTTTTAACTAAAAAAGGTGTAGAAATTACTTATAATGAAATTAATAATGTGATGGTAGGTTTGTATGATGAAATTGATGAAGGGATGGTACTGGGTAGTTATAATGAGAAATTTGTTTTAAAGTTTGAATACTTGGGTAGAGAGATTAGTTATGAAGAGTATCAAAGGATGGCGTGATTGGGATGTCCATCCTTTTACTTTGGTCTATCTTTTTGTAAGTGTTTTAAATAATGATTTTTATCGATATTTTAGTGCATTAGTAATTGTGTGTATTCATGAGTATGGACATTATTATTTTGCAAAAAAATTCAAATTTGAAATTGATAAAGTTGAGATATTTCCATTTGGAGCGTTTTTAAGTCTAAATGATTTTGGCTTGCATCATATTTGCCAAGAATTAATTATGTTATTGGGTGGTTTGGCAGTTCATTTACCACTTTATATTGTTATTAAAATATTTATTGGTAGTTCTTACTTGTTAGAAATTAATAAATTAGTATTTGTATTTAATATATTACCGATATATCCTTTAGATGGATCTAAAATAATATTATTACTATTATCGCTTTTTAAAGATTATTATCATGCTGTTAAATTACAAATAAAAATATCGTTGTTAACATTATCGATATTGATTGTATTATATAATGAGATAGGTTATTTATTTGTTTATTTTTATTTATTGTATGGTAATTATAAGTATATTAAGGAATTTAGATTTATGATTATTCGTTTGTTTTTAAAAAGGTTAGATGGCAATGAATATAAACGTTATAAAATAAATAAAAGGATGTGTTTTTATCGACCGTACAATAATATTTATGTAATTGATGGTAATGTTTTTAATGAAGAAAAAATGTTAAAAAAATTAATAAAAAATTTAAAAACTAATTGACTTTACCAACTATATTCAATATAATAAAAAATGTTGTAGACCTCTAGCTACAACCGCACATAAGAGGTATTAAAGCAAAGCTGCCTTGGTTGGCGAGTCTTAGAATAATTTTATAGGAGGTGCGATATGTACGCAATTATTGAAACAGGTGGAAAACAAATTAAAGTAGAAGCTGGAGATACTATTTTTGTAGAAAAATTAGATGTTGAAGCAGGAGAAAAAGTTGTTTTTGATAAAGTATTATTTGTAGGTGATAAGACAGTTAAATTAGGTGCTCCTTATGTAGAAGGTGCAACTGTAGAAGCTACTGTTGAAAAACAAGGTAAAGAAAAGAAAGTTGTTGTTTACAAATATAATCCTAAAAAACATTATCATAAAAAACAAGGTCATAGACAACCTTATACAAAATTAGTAATCGATACTATTAATGGATAATGATTAATGTATTAATTAAAAAAAAAGAAAATCAAATTATTAACCTTAAAGTAATAGGGCATGCTAATAGTGATGAATATGGTAAGGATTTAGTATGTGCTGGAGTTTCAACAGCTTGTATAGGGGTGTTGAATATGTTAGTTAAAAAAGATTTTTTAACTAACCATTTAGGTAAAATTGAAATTGATGAAGGTTATATAAATATAGTTGTTGATTGTAGTGATGATGTTTGTCAAGTGGTGCTAGAGACACTTGAAACGACATTGGAGACTATGGTTGAAGACTATGGACAATTTATAAAGATATCTAAAGTGGAGGTGTAACGTATGATGTTCAAATTAGATTTACAATTATTCGCTTCTAAAAAAGGGGTAGGGTCAACTAAAAATGGTCGTGATTCTAGATCAAAAAGATTAGGAGCTAAATTAGCAGATGGGCAATTCTGTACAGCAGGATCTATTATTTATAGACAAAGAGGAACTAAAATTCATCCAGGTAACAATGTAGGAAAAGGTGGAGATGATACTTTATTTGCTACAGTTGATGGAGTTGTAAAATTCGAAAGACTTGGAAGAGATAGAAAACAAGTTTCAGTTTATCCAGCTGCATAATTAATCCCTGAAAAGGGATTTTTTTGATATGATATAGAAAAGAGGTGGAATTGTGCAATTTATTGATAAAGCTAAAATAAGAGTAGAAGCCGGAAAAGGTGGCGATGGAACAGTTGCGTTTAGACGTGAAGCTCATGTACCTAAAGGAGGACCAGCTGGTGGTGATGGTGGAAAAGGTGGTAGTGTTATTTTTGAAGCTACTACATCACTTTCAACTCTATTGGATTTAAAATATAATCGCTTATATAAAGCTCCATCAGGACAAAATGGAATGGCTAAAAAAATGCATGGAAAAGATGCAATCGATGTCTTGATCAAAGTTCCGGTAGGAACCGTTATTATTAACGAAGAAACTAATAAAATTATGGCAGATTTAACAGAAGATAAACAGCGCATAGTGATTGCTAAAGGTGGACGTGGTGGACGTGGAAATGCTCGTTTTGCAACATCTAGAAATCCTGCACCGCAAATTTGTGAACGTGGTGAACCAGGTGAAAAATTTGATTTACAATGTGAACTAAAATTATTAGCAGATGTCGGTTTGGTTGGTTTTCCATCAGTTGGTAAATCAACATTGCTCTCAGTTGTTTCTAGAGCAAGACCGGAAATAGCTGATTATCATTTTACTACGATTGTACCTAATTTAGGAGTAGTTCAGGTTAAAGATGGACGTAGTTTTGTTATGGCTGATTTACCTGGGTTAATTGAAGGAGCTGCACAAGGTAAAGGGCTTGGACACCAATTTTTAAGACATATTGAGCGCTGTCGAGTAATTGTTCATATTATTGATATGGGAGCAGTTGATGGTCGAGATCCATATGAAGATTATGTAACAATTAATAAAGAATTAGGTGAGTATCAATATCGTTTATTAGAGCGACCACAAATTGTTGTTGCTAATAAGATGGATGAAGAAGGTGCAGAAGAAAATCTTGCACGTTTTAAAGAGCGAGTTGGTGAGGATGTTAAAATTTTCCCAATTAGTGCAATTATTCATGATGGTGTTGATCAAGTGTTGTATGCAATTGCTGATACATTGCAAACTACACCTTCATTTGAATTGGAAGATGATGAAGAAAATGTGGTTGTATACACAATGGGTGATGAGGAAGAGAAACCATTTGAATTACATAATTTAGGTAATGGTAATTGGAATATTACAGGTAAGAAAATCGAAAGAATGGTTGCAATGACATCTTTAGTAAGTGATGATTCATTAAAACGTTTATTAATTAAATTAAGAAATATGGGTGTCGATGAAGCTCTTAGAAATGCTGGGGCTAAAGATGGCGATAATGTAACAATTGCGGATTTTGAATTTGATTATTATGAATAGGAAAGCTTTAATGGCTTTCCTTTTTTTTGGTTCAATGCTATAATTGTTGAGAAACTTTTGATACAAAGTAAAGATAAAATGTATGGAAATACATAGTATAATAATATAAAGGAGTATGTCATGTATAGCTATATAATTGGAAAAATAGTTGCGATAAATATTGATCATATAGTTGTAGAAAATAATGGAATTGGATATTTAATATATGTTAGTAACCCATATGAATTCGTGAAAGGCAAAGAAATTAAAATTTATTTATATCAATATGTAAAAGAAGATGTAATATTATTATATGGGTTTAAAACTATTGAAGAAAAAGAAATGTTTTTAAAGTTAATTTTGGTTAAAGGGATTGGTTGTAAAACAGCAATTGGAATTTTAGCAACTGGGGATTTGGAAAGAATAATTAGTGCAATTGAAACGAATGATGTCAATTATTTAAAAAAGATTCCTGGGATTGGTCCTAAAGCAGCAAAACAGATTATTTTAGATTTACAAGGGAAATTTAATGATGTCCCAATTGCAATCAAAACTAATGATGATTTGCAAGAAGCGTTAGAAGTATTAATCGCATTAGGTTATAGAAAAGTTGAGGTAGATAAAGCACTAAAAATTTTGGCTAATGAAAACTTGGATACAAATGGTTATGTAAAAAGGGCGCTTAGTTTATTGGTAAAGTAGGAGAAATGAGATGGCAAGAAATGAAGTTTTAGATGCTAATATATCTGAAGAGGAAGAAAGTGGATTGCGTCCAAGTTCTTTTGATGAATATGTTGGGCAAACAAGTTTAAAAGAAAATTTAAAAGTTTTTGTCGGTGCTGCAAAATTACGTGATGAACCATTAGATCATGTACTTTTGTATGGGCCTCCTGGTCTGGGAAAAACAACAATGTCAATGATTATTGCTAATGAAATGGGAACTAATATTAAAATTACTACAGGGCCAAGTATTGAAAAAACTGGTGATTTGGTAGCAATTTTAACTGCTTTGGAGCCTGGAGATGTGTTGTTTATCGATGAAATTCATCGTTTAAATAAAGTAGTAGAAGAAATTTTATATCCTGCAATGGAAGATTTTTGTGTAGATGTAGTAATTGGTAAAGAGGCATCAACTAGGTCGGTACGAATTGATTTGCCGCCATTTACTTTAGTTGGTGCAACTACCAGAGCTGGAGATTTATCATCACCTTTACGTGATCGATTTGGAATTGTTTCTAAGCTAGAATATTATAGTGAAGATGAATTAAAAGTGATTATTGATCGTACCAGTAGGGTATATCAAATGCCAATGGATGATGATGCTAAAACTGCTTTAGCAATTCGCTCAAGAGGAACGCCACGAATTGCTAATCGTTTATTTAGACGAGTTCGTGATTTTGCTCAATTTAATGGTGAAGAAACTATTAGTAAAGAAAGGACTGTTGACGCCCTTGATCGCTTGAAAGTTGACCGTTTGGGGCTAGATGAAGTAGATCATAAGTATTTATTAGGAATCATTCATCGTTTTAAAGGAGGACCTGTTGGCTTAGAATCATTGGCTGTTTCAATTGGTGAAGAACCTAGGACTTTAGAAGATGTTTATGAACCATATTTATTACAAATTGGATTAATTAAACGAACACCAAGAGGAAGAATTGCTACTTATGAAGCGTATAAACATTTAAATATTGAATTTAAAGACTAGATAACTAGTCTTTTTTTGAGGGGTGATATAATGAAAAAATATGAAATAATAGGATTGTTTTTATTGATGGTTATTTCTACTCTCTATTCGTTTTCAATGCCAGAGACTACAGTTGATAAAATTGAAAATGATCTTAAGGTTGTTATTAGTGTAGAAGGAAAATATCATCAAGAACTTATTTTTGATTGGGTTCCAACTATCGAAGAAGTGTTTAAAAAACTTAATGTCGAAAATGTTTATGGGTTTGATAATAAAACTGTTCTTGCAACAAGAACAGTTTTTTATATTCCTGAGGGCGAAAATTTAATTTCTTTAAATAATGCTTCTAAAGAGCAATTAATGACAATTAAAGGGATTGGTGATAAAACTGCTGATAAAATAATTGAGTATCGACAAAAGCAACGTTTTAATATGATTGAAGATATTAAGAATATTTCTGGTATTGGTGATAAAACATATTTAAGGATACGTAGTTTGTTATGTTTATAAGATATCACTTGATCTATTATGGTATCAGTTGTTTGCTGGTGATTATTAGTTTATTGGTACATCCAATTTTTTGGCTATTTTTATTTGTTTATGGGATGTTTATTATATATCGCTTAAAAATGTTTAATTTTATGGCAATTTTAATTTTTACAATAATTTTTTCTTGTTTGATTAATTGGCCAAAGCCAATCGACAATTCAGTTATACAAGGTAAAATAATTAATATTGATGAAAAAAGTATTGTTTTAAAAACAAAACAAACAGAGGTTAAAGTGTATGGTGAATTTGTAGGATATAAAATAGACGATTATTTAGAGATGGAAGTAATTTATTTTGATATTAATAAACCAACTAACGATAATGCTTTTAATTATAAAAATTATTTGTATAGTCAAGGGATTACAAACAATGCCGCAATTAAACGGTTATTAAATTATGAACCAAAGCAAACTTTATTTCAAAAACTACAAGAACGTATTTCTGGTAAAAATGATGTCGATGTTTATGCTTCAATGTTTATTTTGGGAATCAAAGATGATTTTGATCAAAATGAATATGAACAACTAACTAATTTGTCAATTATTCACCTGTTTGCTTTATCAGGTTTACATATTCATATGTTAATGAAGATGATAAAAAAAGTATTTAAATTTATAATGCCAATTAAATTTTGTGATTATCTTGGGATTGTTTTAATTGGTATCTATGTTTATATTATTCCATTTAATATTTCGTTTGTTCGTGCTTATTTGATTATGGTATTAAGTGTATTGTTTAAAAAACATCTAAATAAACTGGATTGTTTATCAATAGTGACAATATTGATGTTATTGATTAATCCGTATGTTATTTACAGTTTGTCATTTGTTTTTTCTTACTTTGTTTACTTTATTATTTTATTAATTAATAAAAATAAATATTTTAATTTATTGGTATATTTTGGTAGTTTACCAATTATTTTAACAATTCAATATCGAGTTAATATCTTATCTTTATTTCTTGGAATTATTTTAGTACCATTAATTACTGTTTTGTATCAGTCAATTTGGTTGTATGTTATTTTTGGTAATATGTTTAAGGGAATAGTAGCAATAATTATTTATTTTTTGAATAATATTGTAGTTTTTTGTAATGATTTTTCGTTTTATCTTAATTTTTTAAAGCCGACATTGTTTTTTATGTTAAGTTATTATTTTATATATTTTAAAATAATTTTAAAATTAAACGTCAAGCTTAAAGTTACTAGAGAAGTATTGATGTTATTTAGTTTGTTGTTGGTGTTTTATGTAAAACCGTATTATAGTATTGAAGGGAAAGTAGTGATGCTTGATGTTGGCCAAGGTGACTGTTTTTTAATTCAACAGCCATTTAATAAAGGGAATATCTTAATTGATACAGGCGGATTACAAACTAGAGATTTAGCTAGTACCACACTTGTACCGTATTTAAATTCGCAGGGGATTTATAAGTTGGATTATGTATTTATTAGTCATGATGATTTTGATCATAATGGCTGTTATGATTCATTATCTAAGCAAATAAAAATTGCTCATACAATTACAACTTATCAGCCACGAATGAAAATAGGTGTTGTTGAAATTGAAATGCTTGATGATGGAGTTATTCATGATGATAAAAATGATGATTCCTTGGTTATTAAAGCTAAAATTAATAATTTGGTTTATTTGTTTATGGGGGATGCTTCAAGTGAGGTTGAAAAAAATTTGATAAAAAAATATCCAGAGTTAAAAGCAGATATTTTAAAAGTCTCTCATCATGGTAGTAGTACAGGTACATGTAGTGAATTTTTAGATGTTGTAAGACCCAAAGTGGCTTTGGTTAGTTGTGGAAAGAACAATCGTTATAATCATCCAAGTGAAGATGTACTTTTACGTTTGGAAGATTATGGAGTTAAAGTATATCGTAGTGATTTGCTGGGGATGGTAAAAATATTATATTATGGAAATGACAATTATATTTATCCATGACTTTAGATAAAAAGTAGGTTATAATGATGATGGAGTGATGGAAATGATAATTGTTATTTATGGTGAAGAAAGTTTTTTAATGAATCAAAAATTGAAATCAATAAAAAAAGACTTTGCCTGCAATGAAGAAAATATGAATTTCTCTATTTATCGTGGTGATGAGGATAGTATAGAGGCGGTATATGAGGATTTAATCACACCGCCTTTTTTTACGGATAAAAAGATGGTTGTATTAAAAAAAGCGGATTTTTTAACTACTAAGAAAGTAAAAAAAGACGATACTGCATTAAGCTTTTTTGAAAAGTGTTTAGATAATAATAATGATGATGTGATTTTTGTTTTGTATCATGAAGGAAGAGATCTTGATGAACGTAAAAAACTTGTTAAAAGGTTACGTAAAGAAGCAAAGTTTTTCGAATATGAAAAAATTAATCATTACAAATTATCTGATAATATTCGCCAAGCAATAAAAAGGCGGCAGGCAACGATTGATGAAGATGCTTTGGAACTTTTATTAAGACGAATCGGTGATAGTTTGAATATGGCTGTTTTAGAAGTGGAAAAGTTATGTTTGTATAATAAACATATTACACTTGAAGCAGTTGACAAGCTTGTAAGTAAACCTTTAGATGAAAATGTTTTTTCTTTGACTAGTGCGATTCTTCAAAAGGATCGTCAAAAGATTTTTTCAATCTATAAGGATTTGATGATTTTAAATGAAGAGCCGGTAAAATTAATTGTTTTAATTGCGGGACAATTACGGCTTATGTATCAAGTGAAATTATTAGATCGTAAAGGGTATAATGATAAAGAAATTGGAAAAATTTTAGCGATTAATCCTTATCGTTTAAAGTATGTTAGACAAGAGGGTAGGGAGTTTGATTTAGATGAATTGTTGAAATGTTTAAATGATTTAGCAAAGTTAGATGAAGCGATTAAAACAGGTAAAATAGATAAAAAAATCGGTTTAGAATTATTTTTGATAAAAATATAGGAGGATTTATGGAATCGTTAAGAGAATTGTATAAAATTGGAGTTGGACCATCTTCGTCGCATACGATGGGACCGCAAAGAGCTGCATTTAAAATTAAAGAAACTTATCCAAATGCAAATCATTATGAAGTATATTTACATGGTTCGTTGGCTTTAACAGGAAAAGGCCATTTAACAGATAAAATTATTGAGGAAGTTTTAGGTAAAGAAAATGTTGAAATTCATTTTGTTAGTGAAGAACTACCAAAACATCCCAATGGGATGATTTTTAAAGTGTATCAAAATGATAAATTACTTGATTGTATTACTGTATATTCAATTGGTGGTGGAGCTTTACTTTATGATGATGATAATTTACAGCCCCCTAAGCAAGTTTATCCACATAAAAATTTAAATGAGATATTAGAGTATTGTGATAAAAAAGGAATTAATTTATATGACTATGTTTTAGAATTTGAAGGTGATGATTTTAAAATATATTTATATGAAATAGTTGATGCAATGTTTGCAAGTGTTGAGGCAGGGTTATTTGCTACTGGTATGATACCAGGTAAATTAAAACTAAAAAGAGTTGCTAAATCAATCTATCAACAAGCGATTAATACCCATCGAAGTGGTGATCGCGATCGTCTTTTAGTAAGTAGTTATGCTTATGCGGTTAGTGAAGAAAATGCAAGTGGTCATCGTATTGTTACGGCACCAACTTGTGGTGCAAGCGGGGTTTTACCGGCAGTAATGTATTATTGTTATAAACAGTTAAATATTTCTAAAAAAGAAATTATTAAAGCTTTAGCAGTAGCAGGTGTTTTTGGTAATGTAATTAAAGCAAATGCGACTATTTCTGGAGCTGATGGTGGCTGTCAAGCAGAGATTGGAAGTGCTTGTTCGATGGCAGCGGCAGCTTATGGCTGGATTTTGGAATTAAATAATAATTTAATTCAATATGCTGCTGAAATGGGCTTAGAACATAATTTAGGTTTAACTTGTGATCCAGTAGGTGGCTATGTACAGATTCCTTGTATTGAAAGAAATGGTTTTGGGGCTTTAAGGGCAATGGATGCCGCAATGTATGCAAAACAATTAGGTTATTTAAGAAAAAATAAAGTTTCGTTTGATGCAGTAGTTCGTGTAATGAAACAAACTGGTAAAGATTTAAATAGTGCTTATAAAGAAACTTCTTTAGGTGGTTTGGCTAAAGAATTTGGTTTTGAAAATGAACACTAGTTCTTTATACATTCATTTGCCTTTTTGTTTACATATTTGTGCATATTGTGATTTTTGTAAAGTCTTTTATGATAAGAAATTAGTTGATGATTATCTGGCAGTATTGAAAAAAGAGTTAGATGGTTTGAAAATTAATACACCGTTAAAAACAATATATATTGGAGGGGGCACACCAACTAGTTTAAATGATGATCAATTAACATTTTTAATGGATATGATTAAACCATATATAAATAGTGATTGCGAAGTGACGATTGAAAGCAACCCAGAAACACTAGATTATTATAAGCTAGATATTTTAAAAAGAGGTGGCATTACAAGATTAAGTATTGGTGTAGAGACGTTTAATGATAAGTTATTGAAGAAGATAAATCGAAGACATACTAGTGATATGGTTAAACGGATTATTCGCTATGGACATCAACTTAAGTTTGAAAATATTTCAATTGATTTAATGTATGGTTTACCTAATCAAACATTTCAAGATATTGAAGATGATTTAAATATTATTGAATCATTAAACATCCAACATGTTTCATATTATTCGTTGATTTTAGAAGATCATACTGTATTAAAAAATCAAAATTATCAACCGCTTGATGAAGATAGCGAAGCATTGATTAATCAAATGATTGATGAGAAATTAGAAAGCTTAGGATTTATGAAATATGAAATTAGCAATTATTCAAAAAAAAGTTTTGAGTCATTACATAATTTAGCTTACTGGCAATATGATAATTATTATGGTATTGGCTTGGGAGCAAGTAGTAAGATTGATAATTGTATTGTTGAACATAGTCGTAATCTAAATGCATATTTAAATTATCGAGATATAACTAGTAAAATAGAATGTTCTAAAGAAGAGGTAATGTTTAATCATTTAATGATGTCGTTAAGATTAGTTAAGGGATTGGATTTAAAAGAATTTAAAGAACGTTATAATAAAGATATATATGATGTTTATCAAGGGCCGCTTGATAAACATTTAAAACTTAAAACATTGGTAATTGAAGATGGTTATCTAAGATGTAATAAAGAAGCAATTAAATTATTAAATATGATTTTAGTTGATTTTATGTAAAATATCATTCTTGATTAGAGTGATATTTTTCTTTTTTATGATTTTTAGCACAAAGTTGTTGACAGTGCTAAAAATTGATGTATAATGTATTTAGCACAAAGGAAGAAAGAGTGCTAAGGATGGTGAAAAAAATGCTAACAGCACGGCAATTATTGATTTTTAAATGTATTGTTGATGAGTTTATTGAAACTGCTGAACCAGTTGGTTCTAAAGCTTTAATGACAAAGTATCAATTGCCATATTCTAGTGCAACCATCCGTAATGAGATGAGTTTTCTTGAGGATTATGGATATTTAGAAAAAACCCATACTTCTTCTGGAAGAATTCCTTCGGTTGAAGGATATCGCTTCTATGTTGATAATCTTGAAAAAAGAGATTTAGATGAAGGGTTAAAAAATCAAGTCGCACAAATATTTAGTGATCGTCATCGTACATTGGATGAAATGATTCATAAGAGCTGTCAAATGTTAAGTGAATTAACACATTTAACATCAGTTGTCTTAGGACCGGATTCAAGTAAAGATACATTACAAAGGATTAGTGTTGTACCTTTAAATGATGATCGAGTTACAGCAATTATTATAACTAATCAAGGGTATGTTGAAAATAAGGTTTTTGATTTAAATAGACATCATAATATTGATGATTTAATTAGCTGCGTTAATGTAATGAATGATTTGTTGATTGGAACTCCAATTGAACAAGTCGCATTTAGATTAGAACGTGATGTTAAACCTATTTTGTCAGCAAAGATTAAGGAACATGAAGAGTTATTTAATGCTTTTCTAGAAGCGTTTGTGAAATTTGCATCAAGTAATGTTTATTTTTCTGGAAAAGAGAATATGTTATATCAACCAGAATATAATGATGTAAATAAATTGAGAAGAATCGTTAGTGCGTTTGAAAACTCTCAGGTATGGAATGCCTTACAACCTTTATCTGATGAAGAAGGGGTAACGGTAAGAATTGGAACTGATTCACCAATTAATGAAATTGATGATGTTTCAGTAATATCTGCCTCGTTTAAAACTGGGGCGACAACTAAAGGATCTATTTCGGTAATAGGACCAACAAGAATGCCTTATGAAAAAGTGGTTTCTTTAATAGATTATATTTCAAAGAATATTGAACAGGCTTTCTTTGATGAATCAGATGATAAAAAAGATGAATAGAGGTGAATGTAATGGCTGATAAAGAAGTAGTAAATGAAGAATCTGAAAATGAAACTGTTGAAGAGACAGTTGAAAATAAAGAAAAAGAAGTTACTGTTGAAGAACAATTAGTAGCTTTGGAAGAAGAAGTAAATACTTGGAAGACTGATTATTATAAAGTGTTTGCAGATATGGAAAATCTTAAGAAAAGATTGCAAAATGAACATGCAAATGCGATGAAATTTATGATGCAATCTTTTATTGAAGAATTGTTACCGGTAGTTGACAATTTTGAAAGATCATTAGCTGTAGAAAATCCAAGTGATGAAATTAAAAATTTCTTAAAAGGATATGAAATGATTTATAATCAGTTGATGCAAGTTTTAAAATCTCAAGGTGTTGAAGTAATTGAAACAGCAGGGAAAGAGTTTGATCCAAACTTCCACCAAGCTGTAATGACAGTGAAAGACGATAACTTTGAGTCAAATATGGTTGTTGAAGAATTACAAAAAGGATATAAATTAAAAGATCGCGTTATTCGTGCATCTTTAGTAAAAGTAAGTGAATAAATAGGAGGAATTTATTATGAGTAAAATTATTGGTATTGATTTAGGTACAACAAATTCATGTGTTAGTGTTATGGAAAGCGGTGAAGTTAAAGTAATTGCTAATGCCGAAGGAAATAGAACTACTCCTTCAGTAGTATCATTTAAAAATGGTGAAATTATTGTTGGTGAAGTTGCAAAACGTCAAGCAGTTACTAATCCAGATACTGTTATGTCAGTAAAACGTCATATGGGTACTAGTCATAAAGAACATGTTAATGGTAAAGATTATACACCTCAAGAAATTTCTGCGATGATTTTACAAAATTTAAAAGCAACTGCTGAAGCATATTTAGGTGAAACAGTTACTAAAGCGGTTATTACTGTTCCTGCTTATTTTAATGATGCGCAACGTCAAGCAACTAAAGATGCTGGTAAGATTGCTGGATTAGAAGTTGAACGTATTATTAACGAACCAACTGCTGCAGCTTTAGCGTTTGGACTTGATAAATTAGATCAAGAACAAAAAGTATTAGTATATGACTTAGGTGGAGGTACATTTGACGTATCTATCTTAGATTTAGCTGATGGTACATTTGAAGTATTGGCTACAGCTGGAGATAACCAACTTGGTGGAGATGATTTTGACCAAAAGATTATGAATTGGGTCATTGATGAATTTAAAAAAGAACAAGGTATCGATTTATCTGCTGATAAAATGGCTATGCAACGTATCAAAGAAGCTGCTGAAAAAGCTAAAAAAGATTTATCAGGAACTATGCAAACACAAATTTCATTACCATTTATTTCAGCTGGGGCTGCTGGACCATTACACTTGGAATTAACTTTAACAAGAGCTAAATTTGATGAATTAACACGTGATTTAGTTGAAAGAACAGAAATTCCTGTCCGTCAAGCATTAAAAGATGCTGGTATGGACCCAACTGAAATTCATCAAGTATTATTAGTTGGTGGATCTACTCGTATCCCTGCTGTTCAAGAATCAGTTAAAAGATTATTAGGTAAAGAACCAAATAAATCTGTTAACCCTGACGAAGTAGTATCAATGGGTGCTGCAATTCAAGGTGGAGTTATTGCTGGTGATGTTAAAGATGTATTATTATTAGATGTTACACCATTGTCATTAGGAATTGAAACAATGGGTGGTGTTATGACAGTATTAATTGAAAGAAATACTACAATTCCAACTACAAAATCTCAAATTTTCTCAACTGCTGCTGATAACCAACCTGCTGTAGATATCAATGTATTACAAGGTGAAAGATCAATGGCTAAAGATAATAAACAATTAGGTTTATTTAAATTAGATGGTATTGAACCTGCACCACGTGGTGTACCTCAAATCGAAGTAACTTTCAGCATTGATGTAAATGGTATCGTAAATGTTAAAGCTAAAGACTTAAAAACTCAAAAAGAACAATCTATCGTTATTCAAAACTCAACTGGATTAAGTGATGAAGAAATTGATAGAATGGTTAAAGAAGCTGAAGCTAATAAAGCTGAAGATGAAAAGAAACGTAAAGATATTGAAACAAGAAACAAAGCTGAACAAATGATTAATGAAATTGATAAAGCATTAGCAGAACAAGGTGATAAAATCGATGCAACACAAAAAGAATCTGCACAAAAATTGAAAGATGAATTAAAAACAGCTTTAGATAATAATGATATGGCTACATTAGAAGCTAAAATGAGTGAATTAGAACAAATGGCACAACAAATGGCTTCATATGCATATCAACAACAAGGTGCAAATGCTGATGCTAACAGTGCAAATACAACTCAAGATGATAATGTTGTTGATGCCGATTTTGAAGAAAAGAACTAATTTATTAAAGCCAAGGCTTTGCCTTGGTTTTATATAGTAAAAAGAGGGTGGAAAGATGGCTGATAAAAGAGATTACTATGAAGTTTTAGGGGTGTCGAAACAAGCTTCACCTGATGAAATAAAACGTGCTTATCGTAAAAAAGCAAAACAATATCATCCTGATATTAATAAAGAACCTGGAGCTGAAGAAAAATTTAAAGAAGTCCAAGAGGCTTATGAAGTTTTATCTGATCCAAATAAAAAAGCCACATATGATCGTTTTGGTCATGCAGCATTTGAACAAGGTGCTGGAAATGGTGGTGCTGGAGGATTTGGTGGCTTTGGTTTTGAAGATGTTGATTTAGGTGATATATTTGGTTCATTCTTTGGCGGTGGTGGAAGAAGTCGTCAAAGAAATAATGGTCCAAGACGTGGCGATGATCATTTAATGGGCTTAAATATCGAGTTTATGGAAGCTGTTCACGGTGTTAAAAAAGATATTAAGGTAACATATGATGCGCCATGTAGCCATTGTAATGGAACAGGGGCTAAAGACCCTAATGATGTTCAAACATGTTCACGTTGTGGTGGCCGTGGAACGATACAACAACAGCAACGTTCTCCGTTTGGTACATTTGTAAGTGAGACAACATGCCCAGATTGTAATGGGACTGGAAAAGTTGTACGTAATAAATGTTCACATTGTCATGGTAAAGGCTATGAAACAAAAACAGTTACTGTCGAATTAGATATCCCTGCAGGTATTGATTCTAATCAACGTTTACGAGTATCTGGTAAAGGTGGTCGTGGAAGTAATGGGGGATCTAATGGTGATTTATATGTAGAGATTCAAGTAAAACCACATGAACATTTTAGACGCGAAGGTAGAAATATTCATATTACTGTTCCTGTTTCGAATGTCGATGCGACTTTAGGATGTGAAGTCGATGTACCAACTGTTCATGGTGATGTTACTGTTAAAATTCCTGCGGGAACTCAATCGGGAGCGGTCTTACGATTAAAAGGAAAAGGTGTTAAAGATTTGCGTGGTTCTACTTATGGTGATGAGATGGTTAAAATTGAAGTTAAGATTCCAACTAAATTATCAATGGAAGAACGTGAATTGTATACGAAACTTTCTAAATTATCAAAGAAAAAAGAATCACCGTTTGATCTTTTTAAACGTAAGTTTAAAAAATAATGTTATGGATCTGGATTTGGATAAAAATCCGGATTTTTTTATTTTTCCTAATAAATAATGTATAATAAATAAGACTAAGGGGTGAAGGTGCTATGAAGAAGATCGTATATGTACTAATAATTATGTTAATGTTAATAGGATGCACTAGTGATACTGCTGAAAATGATTCTTTTGATGATCGGCCATATTTTGTTTTTGCGACACCATTAAAGGATCATGAAGTGTGGTTGAAGGCAAAGGAGGGCTTTGATGGTGCATGTAGAGAAAAGAAGATATATGGTGATTGGATTGGGCCAATAGCCATTGATACCCAAAAAATGGAAGAAGTAATTGAAACGGCGATTTCTCAACGAGCTGATGCAATCATTACTCAAGGAGTTATTGATAGTACACTGATTAAAAAGGCTAAAGAAAAAGGGATTCCTATTTTATTAGTTGATTCTGATGTTGAAGAAAGCGAAAGATTTGCGTATTTAGGAAAAAATTTTAATGAACAGGCTAAATTGTTTTTAAATGATATTGAAAAATGTTTAGGGAAAGAAACTTTTTTGGAGATTGGAATTCAAGTTGCAGAAAAGAATTTTGATATAGCAACTGATCAAATTAAAGAAATAGAAAGTGTCTTTAAAATGCATCCTGGTGGATATGAAATAAAAGTAATTAGTGAATCTAAATCAGATTTTATTCGTGCGAAAAAAGAATGGTATAATATTTTATCAACAACAAAAATTAATGTGGCTATCAATTTTGCAGGTGAATCTGCGGTTTCTTGTAATGAGGTGGCTAATCAATTAAATGTTCGAGATTCAATGCTTATATATGGTGTTGATGATATGCCAGAAACCATTGAATTAATTAAAGATGGTCAAATTGATGGCAGTGTTGTTACATCTTTTTATAATTATGGTTATGAAGCAGCAAATTGGTTATATGATCATCTTGTGGAGGGAAAAGAACTGACACAAACGGTTAATAGTGTTAAGTTAATTTTAGTGACTAGTGAAAATGTATTTAGTTATCAAGAGGAATTGAAATGAAAAATAAGTCAAAGATCAGTTTTAAAAGAAGTATTATTAAAATAGATATTTGTTTAATTATAGTAATTGCAGTTTTTATTGGCTTGTATTTTATGTTGAGCAGTATTGCATCAAAAAAATATAATAATGCAATTCAGTTATATAGTAATATTAGTGAATTTTATGATTATATTGAAAAAGCCAATTTTAGTTTTAAAAGTTATTTATATACTGAAAATATAGATGATGTTGAAAAGTATAATCAATCAATAAAGAAAGCACGCAATAAATTAAATAGTGTAAAAGCTGGGATTGATGAAGAATATCAATGGCGAATTAATTTGCTTAACAATATGGTTGAAAGTTATCAAAATGCTGCAATAGATACTAAAAATGCTAGTCCAACCGATTATCAAATTAAATATAATGAATTTTTAAAACAGTATTCATTATTAGAAAAAGCAAGTGTTACATATTATGAATATTTAACAGATGATATAAAAAATCAACAAAAAGAAATTCATAATTATGAAGAAAAAATATTTATAATGTTGGCGATGATAATGATTTTGGGAATAGTTTGGCTTGTTTTATTCTCAATTATTACAGTAAAATCATTTACAAAGCCACTATATCAAATTTTAAATAACATAAAATTGATAAAGAAAGGTGAGTATGATTTATCAGATATTTCTAATACTTCAATTGAAATGGAAAACTTATGTATAGCTTTAGATGATATGGCACAGCATGTACAAAAAAATATTGAAAACGAAAAAGAAAAAGCAACATTAAAACATCAATTATTAGAGAAAGAAAATGAAAATTCGAAAAAAGATGAATTATTAGCTTTGAGTGAATTAAAAATGCTTCAAAATCAAATAAATCCGCACTTTTTATTTAATACCTTAAATATGATTTATAAAACAGCTTATCGTGAAAATGCTGTGGATACAGGGGCAATGGTTGATAAAACAGCAATGTTATTACGTTATGCCTTAGATAAAGCGAATAAAACAAGTGACTTATATAGTGAAATAGAGTCAGTCGAAAATTATATTTATCTTCAAGAAAAACGTTTTCATCAAAGAATTGATTTTATTTTAAATGTCGCAGATAATTTACCTAATATTCAAATACCAGGTTTATTAATTCAACCGTTAATTGAAAATGCTGTTAAACATGGGTTGAAAAATGTTATTGAAGATGGTGAGGTTGTAATTAATATTCAAAAAAATGATGAAAATGTTGTGATTAGTGTAAGTGATAATGGAGTGGGATTGGAAACGGATGTGTTAGAAAAGAGTGTTTTGAATGATTTTCAAACAGATAATGAAAAAAGTAATTTAGGTTTGTATAATGTTATTCAAAGGATTAAAATGTTTTATGGTAAAAATGCTAGTATATCATTTAATAGTTATCCTGAATGTGGATTTGAAGTTATTATCGAAATTAGGGTAGGTAAGGGATATGTATAAAATATTAATTGTTGAAGATGAAGAGATAGAACGTAGAGCGTTAGTTGGTTTGTTGCAGGAACACTTTTTTGAAACGTTAATTGTTTATAGTGCTTCAAATGGGCTAGAAGCACTAGAATTATTAAAAAAAATTGAAATACATATTTTGATATGTGATATAAACTTGCCAGGAATAAATGGCTTAGAAACGATTGCAAAGGCAAAAAAGATAAATAAAGATGTTGTTAGTTTAGTTGTAACATCATATAACTATTTTGAATATGCTAAAGAGGCAATTAAATTAGGCGTTGAAGATTTTATTTTAAAACCGGTATCTAATGAAAAGATGTTTAATGCAATATATCAAGTGATTAATAAAATTGATAATAGGGAAAGTCAAAAAAATCAAACTACCCGTTTAGTGTTAAAGGTTGAGGAGATAAAACCGATTGTTGAAAGCGATTGTATTCATAGTATTGTTAAAAATTCTAAATCTAGTGAAATTGAAAGATATTTTTCGTTACTTAATATTGTTCCAAAATCAGGTTTTTGTTTAGTTTTTCAAGATGATAGTTTTAATCAGTATCAAATACAGCAATTTATTACCGAAGTTGAGGACTTGGGATGTTGTTGTATGATGGATAGTTATTATGAAGTGCACGTGTTATTTGTGTTTAGTTTAGCTAGTTTATCAAAGCAAGATGTTTTGATATTTGAAGCATTAATAAAGAAATATTTTAAAGATTTAACACAGATGGGGGTTGGCACAATTTGTGAAGGATTTGATGAATTTTATAATTCATATGTTAGTGCAATCGAAAATATTGGCGGTTCAATAAGGTTGCAAAAAAATAATTATAGTAATCGTGTAAAACTGAATTATGATCTTAAAAAATTATGTTCGGGTTTGATTAATGATTTTTTAAGTATGAATATGTTAGGAGTTAATAGAAAAATCAATTTATTTTATTTGGAAATTTTATATCTTGATAAAGAAACATTGCTTAAATTGATTTGGGATTTTAATGAAATTTTGATAAATTTATTTAATCAAGAATTCGGTTTTAAGATAAGTATGTGTGATAAGGCTTATGTAATTAAAATAGATGTAGAGGATCCATACCATGAGTTATTAGATAGAATTAATGATTTTATTGATATTTTAGTTAAAACGATTAAAGATATTGATACTAGAACTTCTAATGCTTTGGTTAAAAAAGCATTGGATTATATTTCGATTAATTACAATAAAGCAATTACTTTAAATAATGTAGCAACATATTTAGAAGTAACACCAGGATATGTCAGTAACCTATTAAGTAGTTACACATCTAAGAATTTTACAGATTTAGTTACTGAATGTCGAATCGAAAAGGCTAAGGAGTTGTTAAAAGAGAATTATCAAATTAAAGGTGCGAAACGTTTCCTTATAAGTGCATAGGCACGAAATAGGAGGATTTTCTTAATAGAAAATCACAACTGAATATCTGATGTTTGGAATGATAGCCGTCATGTTGGCTTGAAACAAACAGTCTGATACTCCTACATGCACAGGATTGTAACAGCATGAATGTGTGTGAAGCTAGGTGAAGTCGGCAGAACAATGCCTAAGTGAGAAATCATATGGCAAAGGATATGTCGGGACTGATGCTAGAATAAAAACTGTACCAGTTAAATGGAAGAACTAGCTAGTATATGATACAATGTCATAAGCTTAAATCAAAAATATAAAAGGGGTATA
>JAGZCC010000098.1 GCA_018369555.1 Thomasclavelia spiroformis | reverse complement strand
GGATCCTGATGAATATTGTAAAGTAGTGGATATAGATGTTGTCTTTAATCGTACTATAGAATTAATTGAGTATTGTGAGCAAGTTAGAAAAGAATATGGAATTGAACGTGAAATTGCATATGAAGTAGGGACAGAAGAAACAAGTGGTGGTTTAACTTCGATGGATCGCTATGAAAATTTTATCCAAAGAATTGAATCTTATACTCAAGAACATGATTTACCAATGCCAATTTTTATCGTTGGTCAAACTGGAACGTTAACACGTTTAACTAAAAATGTTGGGAATTTCAGTTATGAAAATTCTTTAGAATTAAGTGCAATATCAACTAAATATGGAGTAGGATTAAAGGAACATAATGGTGATTATTTAAGTGAAGCTAAATTACTAGCACATTTACCTTTAAATATCACAGCAATGAATGTTGCTCCAGCTTTTGGAACGATTGAAACGATGGCTTTATTAGAGTTAATTGAAGTAGAAAAACAGTTTGCTAAATTTAATATGATTAAAGAGCCATCAAATTTAGAAAATGTTATTAAGTATGAATCAATTCATTCAATGAAATGGAAAAAATGGCTTACTGATGAAGTAGATATGTCGGATTTAGATAATTTAGATGAGCAAACAACATTACAAATTACAGAATTATGCGGTCATTATACTTATTCTAAACCTAAAGTAGCATTAGAAATTAATAAATTATATGAAAACTTAGCAAGCATTAAAATTGATGGAAAAAGATTTGTTATTGAAAAACTAAAAGAAGAAATGCAAAAACATGTTAGATGTTTTAATATGGAAGGATTAACATCAAAGATGCTTGCTTGTAAAAAAGGATAAGGGGAATGATTATGCAGGAAAAAGCAATTCATAAGGAAATGGTCTTCTTAAAGCAAGCTTTATCGACTAAAGATGATGTTATTGAATTATTATCAGATCAGGCTATTAAACTAGATTTAATTAATAGTAAAAAAGATTTTAAAGAAGCGGTTTATAAACGAGAAGAAATGGCTTCAACTTCAATTGGTTACCAAATTGCAATTCCTCATGGAATTAGTCATACTGTTAATCGTGCTTTTATTGGATTTGTTCAAATAAAGGATGCATTTCATTGGAATCATGATGAGAAACAATCAGTCCAATTGATTTTCCTTATAGGCGTGCCCCAAGATAATCAAAATAATATTCATCTTAAATTTATTTCTTTATTAAGTAGAAGACTTTTAGATGATAATTTTAGAAAGCAATTGATTGAAGTAGAAGATGTTGAAGATGCATATCGTGCATTAAATGCAATCAATGAACAATTATAGGAGGAAATGAATATGAAAATTGTTGCAGTTACAGCATGCCCAACCGGTATTGCGCATACGTACATGGCTCAAGAAGCAATTGAAAAAGAATGTCGTAATCGTGGTTACGAAGTAAAAGTAGAAACTCAAGGAAGTATGGGGATTGAAAACGAATTAGAACAAGAGGAAATTGATGAAGCGGATGCTGTTATTTTGGCAATTGCAGTGGGGATCGATGGTGAAGAACGTTTTGAAGAAAAACAAGATGCTGGTAAAGTAATTCAAGTCGAACCTGGGGATGTAATTAAAGATGCCGTTAGGGTTATAGATCAAGCAGAAAACTTATAGGAGAAGAAGTTATGAAAAATAATAAAGTATGGAAAGATATTCAAAAAGCCTTTAATACTGGGGTTTCGTATATGCTTCCTTCAGTTGTGGTTGGTGGGATTCTATTAGCGGTTGCTTTAGCAACAGGGACAGCAACGGATACTGGAATGGAAGTAACTAATCCTTTCATGAAAAATTTAAATGATTTAGGATCAGCTGGTTTTGCTATGATGATTCCAATTTTATCTGGGTATATCGCTTATTCATTGGCTGGAAAACCTGGGATAGCTCCAGGGATGATCTTAGGATATGTAGCAAATAATCCAATTGGTGAATCAGAGGTTAAAACAGGATTCTTAGGCGCAATGATTTTAGGGTTAGCAACTGGTTATTTAGTTCGTTGGTGTAAAACATGGAAAGTTTCAAATACGATTAAAACAATCATGCCTATTTTAATTGTTCCTATTTTTACAACATTTATTTTAGGAATTATCTATATTTACGTTATTTCTGTTCCGATTGGAGCTTGTATGGACTGGCTTGTTAAATTTTTAAGTGGAATGCAAGGAGGAAATGCAGTTCTCTTAGGTGCAATCATTGGTGCAATGACAGCAGTTGATATGGGTGGACCAATTAATAAGACGGCAACGGCATTTACTCTTGCGTTGATGGCAGAAGGTGTTTATGCTCCAAATGGTGCTCATCGAATTGCTTGTGCAATTCCGCCATTAGCATTAGCTTTATCTACTTTTATTGATCGTAAAAAATATAGTGCAGATGATAAGAATTTAGGAATATCGGCATTATTCATGGGAACGATTGGAATTACTGAAGCAGCGATTCCTTTTGCGGTAAAAGATATGAAAAGAGTTTTACCAGCAATTATTATTGGTAGTGCAGTAGGTGGGGCACTAGGGATGATGAATGGAGTCGAAGCATTAGTTCCTCATGGTGGTTTGATTATTTTACCAGTAGTCAATGGCAAATTATGGTATGTATTAGCGATGCTGGTAGGAGTATTAGTATCCGCAGCAATCTTACATTTTACAAAGCCAAATTTAGATATAGCAGAAAAAGAAGAAAAATAAACGGAGAAAATTGGGATGATTAGTGCTAGAATGTTTAAAATTATTAGATTTTTAAATTAAAAAAAAGAATCTAGTTATAAAGAAATCGGCAATGCTTTAGATCTTAAAGAACGTAATGTACGTTACGACATAGATTGTATTAACGATGCTTTGAGTTTAAAAGGATTGTCTGAAATTGAAAAGCGTTCTAAAGGACAATTAATTGTCCCAATTGATTTAGATTTAAATATTTTATTAGAAGATAGTGAATTTATTTTTTCAGCTGATGAGAGGATGCAATTATTACGTTTTATTATTATGTTTGATGTTCATAGTCTAAATATTAAAAAGTTAAGTGAAAAATTTCAAGTATCGCGTCGTTCAATTCAAAATGATTTGGATACTCTTATTAAAGAATTTAATCAGTATGGTCTATCGCTAGTCTATAATCGTCATTTTCATTTAATTGAAGATGATCATAAGGGATATCCTTTAAGGGTCAATGAGTTAAAAAAATATATCTATTTATTTAGTAATAAACTTTCTGAATATAATACATTTGAATTAGAATTAATGAAATTGTTATATAGAATCTATAATTTTGATATTCTTCATATTTATGACTGGATCACTAATAAAATGAAAATGATGAGTTGGACTTTTAGTGATGATTCGTTTGATTGGTATGTAGCAAATATATTAACTACTTGCTGGTATATTATAAAAGAGAAACAATTGCCATCTTGTCCTAAAAAAATTGATGTAGAAGATTATTCACTCCAAGAACTGGAAATGATAATTAATAAACAATTAGATGATAATCAAAAAAAACTAATTATGAGTTATTCTAGTTATACTAATAAATATGGTGAGGTTGATATCAATTTGGATTTAATAATGACTGAAGATATTATAATTCAACTTGTGACAATGATGTCTGATGAGTTAGGAGTATTTTTTTTACGGGATATGATTTTAATAAAAGGATTATTGAATCATGTGGCACCGATGTTGGAACGAATAAAAAATAATATTCGAGTTTATGAGTTAAGTCAAACAGTGATTCCACAAAGTTATGAATATGTATTTGAAGTTTTAAAATCAATTGTATTGAGTATTCAACCGTTACAAGAGATCAGTCAAGAAGAATTAATTTATATTACTATTCATTTTATTGCAAGTATTCAAAGATTAAGAGCAAATGACTATAAAAATATTTTACTAATATGTGGCTTAGGTTTTGGCGCTACAGCACTTTTAAAAGATACTCTAAGAAATGAATATCAGGTTCAAGTGATTGATAGTATTCCAGCGTATGATCTAGAGCATTATCAGAAATGGGAGCAAATAGATATTGTTATTTCAACGTCAAAGTTAATCCTCCCAGTAAAAAAAACTTTGATTGTTGTAAATGCAATTTTTGATAATCATGATCATAATAAATTAGAAGCGGTGGGAATTAGAAAAAAGAATGTTTTAACGAATTATATTGCAATTGAAAAAAGATTGGGATTTTTAAATTCTCCTGAGCGTGAAAAAGTACTTGAAATAATTAAAGAAGAACTTGGCTATAAAGATGTTAGGATTCCTAAGAAATACTATAATATAAGTGATTTATTAGGTGAAAATTGTATTCGTTATGTTAAATCATTTAGCAATTGGAAAGATGCAATCAAACTTTCAACTGATATTTTAATACAACATGGATGTATTAAATCTGAATATTATGAAGGCTTGATGAGTGTCATTAAGGAATCAGGGTTTTATGCTGTAACAGATAGTAAATTTGCGTTATTTCATAGTGGGAACACATCATCGGTTAAAATAAGTTCAATGAGTCTGATTGTAACTGATGAACCCGTATGGTTCGATAATAAACAAGTTAGGGTTATCTTTTGTTTAGCGAGTAAAGATAAAAAAGAACATATTCCTGCAATTGTTAAATTAATGCGAATGGTCAATGATGCAAAGCTGATTGAAAAGCTGGAATCATGTAATAACCAGAATAATATTATAAAAGTTATTAATGAATGTGAAAAAGAAGTGTTATCACAATATATATAAGGAGAAAAATAAAATGAGATTTTTTTTAGATACGGCTAATGTCGAAGAAATAAAAAAAGCAAATGATATGGGGGTTATTTGTGGTGTTACTACCAATCCCTCTATTATTGCTAAAGAAGGTCGAGACTTTAATGAGGTAATTAAGGAGATTGCTGCAATTGTTGACGGTCCTATCAGCGGA
>JAGZCC010000097.1 GCA_018369555.1 Thomasclavelia spiroformis | reverse complement strand
ATGTTGCAATCATGGGTGAATCAGGGAGTGGGAAGACGACCTTGTTGAATATGTTAGCTGCTTTAGATAAACCAACTAATGGCCAAATTATTTTAAATGAAAGAAACATTGTCGATATTAGTGATAAAGATATTTCTGCTTTTAGAAGAGAACACTTAGGTTTTGTCTTTCAGGATTTTAATTTATTAGATACATTTTCATTGAAAGATAATATTTTTTTACCGTTGGTTTTATCTAATAAAAAGCCTAAAGAGATGGAAGAAAAACTTAAACCGATTGCCAGTGAGTTAGGAATTAGTGAAATACTTGAAAAATATCCATATGAAGTATCCGGAGGACAAAAACAAAGATGTGCGGTTGCTCGTGCTTTGATTACGTCACCAGAACTCATTCTTGCAGATGAGCCGACTGGGGCTTTAGATTCAAAATCAACAAATGATTTGCTTACTTTGTTTAATGAAATTAATAAAAGTGGTCAAACCATCATTATGGTGACGCATTCAACATTAGCTGCCAGTCATGCCAGTCGTGTCTTGTTTATTAAAGATGGAGAAGTCTATCATCAAGTTTATAAAGGTGATAAGTCAAATGAAGAAATGTATCAAAGCATAGCTGATACATTAACTATTATGGCAACAGGTGGTGTTAGAAATGAATAAATTATTTTATCCTAAATTAGCATTAACCAATATAAAGAAAAATAGTAAGACCTATATTCCGTTTCTAGTAACATGTATTATAACGATTGCAATGTTTTATGATATATGTTCATTATCTATCAATAAAGGATTAGATTTTATGCCTGGAGCAGGGGAAATGAGAATGATGTTAAACCTAGGTACTTACGTGGTTGGCTTTTTTGCAATAATCTTCTTGTTTTATACTTATAGTTTTTTAATGAAACGAAGAAAAAAAGAGTTTGGTTTATTTAATATTTTAGGAATGGAAAAAAGACATATTTCTTTAATTATTGCTTATGAAACACTTATAACAGCATTTATAAGTTTGTTTTTAGGTTTTTTAATTGGTATATCATTAGATAAACTTTTGTTTATGGTCATAGGAAAAATGTTTGATTCAAAGATTACATTAGGATTTCACTTTTCTCTAAGTGCTATTTTATCTTCACTTATTTTATTTGGAATTATCTTCTTGTTTATGTTTTTGAATTCTATTCGACAAATTAAACTTGCAAATCCTATTGAACTTCTTCATAGTAATGAATATGGTGAAAAAGAGCCAAAATCGAAATGGATTATGACAATTGTAGGAATAGTATGTTTATCGACAGGATATTATATTTCTTTAACAACAAAAGATCCAATATCAGCGATGTTGTTATTCTTTGGTGCGGTAATTTTGGTTATTATAGGTACTTATCTATTGTTTACGGCAGGAAGTGTAACTTTATTAAAAGTATTAAAGAAAAACAAAAAATATTATTACAAACCGACACATTTTATTAGTATTTCAAGTATGATCTATCGTATGAAACAAAATGCGGCAGGACTTGCTAATATTTGCATATTATCAACAATGGTATTAGTAATGATTTCTACAACCTTTAGTTTATGGATAGGAATGGAAGATTTAGCGAAGCAAAGATATCCTAGGGAAATAATAACTTCTATAAATGCAAAGGAAGAAAATATTCAAACAATTCGTGATGTATCTAAGCAATTGTTGATGGAAATGAATTTATCGAGAGAAAACGTACTTGATTATAGATATGTTGAATTTTCTGGCTTACAAGAAAATTCATTTATAAATACCGATAGAGAAAGTATGATGTCTAATGTAGGAGGAGGCATTTGTACAGTATTGGTTACCGATTTAGAATCTTATAATAGAAATATGAATACAAATTATACATTAGAAGATCATGAAATCCTTCTTTATGAAAATAGAGCAAAATTTAATTATGATACATTTAAAGTATTTGATTACGAATTTACAGTTAATAAACATGTTTCTAATTTTATGGGAAATGGAAATACAGCTGCTAATGTTGCAAATGGATTTTTTATAGTAGTAAAAGATGAAACAGTCGTAAACGAAATTTATCAGTTACAAAAAGAAGCGTATGGCGATTATAGTTCTAATCTATATAATTACTATGGATTTGATATAGATGCATCGGATTTTGAAATTGAAAAATATTATAATTCTTTAATTCAAAATTTAGAAAATGTCGGACTTGAGGGTTGTGATGTTGAATGTAAAACAGTTAGTTATGCAGGATTTATTGCACTATATGGTGGCTTTTTATTTATCGGTATTTTCTTAAGCATTCTATTTATTATGGCAACTATTTTGATTATCTACTATAAACAAATTACAGAAGGATATGAAGATAAACAACGATTTGAAATTATGCAAAAAGTAGGGATGGATCATAAACTTGTTAAAAGATCCATCAATTCTCAAGTATTAACAGTGTTCTTTTTACCGCTAGTTACTGCTGTGATTCATTTAGCATTTGCATTTCCAATTATGAGTAAGTTGTTATCTATGCTTATGTTGTCTGATATTAAATTATTTATTTATTGTACTTTAGGATGTATTGGGGTATTTACAATTGTGTATATATTTATTTATATATTTACAGCTAGAACATATTATTCTATTGTTAAAAGAAGTTAGTCATGAAAAAACATACTTTGTTATGGCTAGTGGTTTTACTATTATTTGGTTGTAGTCAAATAGAATTTTTAGTTAAAAATTGATATCTATAAATGAAATTTTTATACTAGAATAACATGAAGAATTACGATTTGAATACGTCATTTTACATAAAATAGTAGCTAAAGAGCAAATAAAGATAACTATAGGAGATATTTGAAAATATCTGTTTATAAATCAAGAGGGGAATAATTATTGATAAAGAAAAAATCAAAATGTAACTGTTGAAATAGATTTTAATTGTAATTAATTGATAATAGTGATTTAACATTTATGGTTTTGCAATATTGTATAAAAGAGGTTGTAACGCATTAAAATAATGCGTTTGACCAAAATAAAAATGCACTTAAACTCAGATGAGTATAAGTGTTTTTTTGTATAATTAGATTATGTAAAATGATATTGATATATGTGTCTGGCTAATGATGAAACTCCCTTTTTTAGTTACTTTCAAAAATAAAGTTTTGAAAGTGAATATTGAATATACTGGTAATGGTGAGTATACTATGACTATAGAGTGATTTTGAAAGTAAAAGCTAGTATGAAAATAATTATTAGATTAAATTATTTAAATTGTATTGTTGATTTGAATGGAATTTTAGATATAAAAATTGTTACTGGAATTAGGAAAAGTGATAAATTGATTTTGATGAAAAAAATTATATATAATTAAGTGATAATATTTTAAGTAAAGATTTATTTAAAAGGGAGTATTCGTCATTACTTTAAATTAAGAATGTATATTTTAAAGTGATTATAAGACATTTTAAGTATAGTTAGGATTAATCATTGATATTAATGATTGGTTAGTAAATAAGAATTGATAGAGTATGTATGAAAAATGGAAAAAATATAATAATTAGAAAATTAGTGGTGTGTTGATAATAGATATTTTATAAATAAAGAAAGGGGTTTGAAGATGGGATTGTTTGATCGATTTAAAAAAGAGAAAATTTATAGTATGGCAACTGAGAAAAAATGTGATAATGAATTATTGGAGATTGTAAGAAATGTAAGCTTTAATAATGAAGCTATATTAAAAAATGCTCAAAATTATATTGAAAATACAATTGAATATTATCAAAATCATTTAACTGACTATGAAGATCGTGGTATATCTAATCAAGATAAAATATCTTTTTTACAGTGGGTTGGTTGTATTGATCTTTTAAAGAGTTATGGTTATGTATGTGAATGTGATTGGAAAGAGAGTAAAGATGAGTTCCTTTTACAAATTTCTACACTTAAAGAAATTGGTCTGTTGGGGTTAAAAATCAATAGCAATTGGCTTGATAAAGAGCAAGATATTCCAGGATGGTGCGCAAAATTAGAAGAAAAATGGGGAAAATTAAATGGTGTTATTGGCGCATTTGATATTGACAGTGATTCATATGTAATGTTTATCTGTAAAAAAGAAGACTTGGAAATATTAATGGTTTTGGCAGAAAAATTTGGATATCGAATTGATTATGCAAAAAATATGTAAATGAAGAAAAAATAACCAGTTGGATTAATGGATATGGAAGTTATTAAAGGGAGTGTTTAGTATAAATAAAATAATTTTAGATTTAATTAATCAAGTAGATTTAGTATTTAAAGAAGAATGTTTGATGATTTAATGGATGCTATTTTAGTTGTTAAACTGGGATTAAAAGTATAAGGTAAAAAAACCAAGGATATATATATCTAGATTGCAGTATATTTTAAAAAGTGTGGTGTCTACTTAAGAAAAAATGATAATGCTTGAAATTTCAAATATTGTTTTGGTGTTATCAAAAACATTGTTGAAGTATGGCAAGAAAAATGATTTATGTCTATCGTAAAATAGATAGTAAACGGTTATGTGCGGTTGATAATTCGTATGGTACTTCACGAATAGATATGTAAATTAAAAAGGAGCTAGTTATGGAAATATTGGAATGTATTAAAACAAGAAGAAGTCATCGTAAATTTAGTAATCAAGTTGTTGAAGATAAGAAAATTGAGATGATTATTGAGGCGGGAAGATATGCCCCAAGTGGCAATAATAATCAAACATGTCATTTTATTGTTGTTACTAATAAAGAAGTTTTAGTGGAATTAAAAAATTTAGTGCAAGATGAATTTAGTAAAATGGAAATTGTTGATGGAATGTATCAATCAATTGTAAATGCCGTTAATAATGCTAAAAAAGGTAATTATGTATTTCATTATGATGCCCCATTATTTATTATTGTTGCAAATAAAAAAAATTATGGAAATGCTCTAGCTGATTGTTCTTGTGCACTTGAAAATATGATGTTAGAGGCAAATGAATTAGAACTAGGAAGTTGTTGGATAAATCAATTGCGCTGGTTAGCTGATAATTCAAGAATTAATGAGTATTTAAAAACATTAGGATTATTAGATGATGAAGTGGTCTGTGGTTCGTTAAGTGTTGGTTATGTTGAAAAAATAAATCGAACAATAACTAAAAGAACTGGTAATGTTGTAACATTTATAAAATAAAGAAAGGGTGGAAGTTATGCTACAACAAGAACGCCATAATCAAATACTTGCCAAACT
>JAGZCC010000009.1 GCA_018369555.1 Thomasclavelia spiroformis | reverse complement strand
TTGCTCCAGCCTTTTTAGCAGCCTTTGCAATTTCAATTACCTGTTCTTCACTTTCAACTGAACAAGGTCCTGCAATCAAAGCAAGATTTTCACCACCAACTTTAACTCCTTCTACATCAACAACTGTATCATCGGGATGAAAAGCTCGATTTGCAAGTTTATACGGTTCTGATACTCTCATTACATGATCAACCGCTATATCTACTTCAATTGCTCGAGGATCAATTTTAGTAGTATCCCCAATTACCCCAATTACAGATTGTTCTGTACCATTTACAACACTTACTCTTAATCCTTTGTCAGTTATAATTTTTGATACTTTTTCAACATCTTTTGCTGTTGCTGTAGTTTTCATTACAATAATCATTTTAATATTCCCCTTTTCGATTTATTATTTCAACTCTGTATATAAATAAAAGCTCCCCTCCTAAAAAGGACGAGAGCTATGCTTCGTGATACCACCTTATTTTATTAATATATCACTATATTAATCTCATCAAGTACGCTAATTAATTAGTACATACTCTTACACGCTAACGGGTGTTACCGGAGAGACCTACTAAACATTTTCAGTCCTCTACTCCAAGATGAATTCAATATTATAGGTAGACTCTTTTCCACCACCCAAGAGTTCTCTATGCTACTTCAAATACATACTATTTCTTTTCACAGTATTTATATCAGATGTTGTTGCAACTATTTTATCCAAGAATAACAATTCTGTCAATATTTTTAATAAAACTTTTTATCCAAATTATTCTTAGACTATTGTAGTCTACATAATTTTGGCGGTTATTGAAATATAAATACGATATAATCATATTAGTGGGGGTTGCAATATGAATAATATAGATACATCATTAATTGGTACTTACATTAAAAATCTTCGATTATCTAAAGGTTGGTCACAAGCTAAACTTGAATACCTATCAGGCATTTCGGCTTCATCTATTAGTAATATTGAACATGGTAACAAAGGCATTTTTTATAATATGTCTATTCCTGCAATAGTTAAAATTGCTCATGCTCTAGAAATAAGTTTTTATGATATTCTTAATGATTCGGGTTTCTTGTCATGTATCGGTGACCAACAATTTTGTAAAGATAAATCTCAAATATACATAAAAAATGAAGAATTAATAAATTTATTTAATCGTTTAAGTCTAAGTGATCAGCAGTTCATTATTAAAGAAATACGCCAACACGTTGAAGAAACAGAAAAACTAAAACAAAAAAATATGTTAAAAAAACTATAATATAAATGAGCAATAATCCATACTGCTCATTTTTCTTTTAAATTATTCATAAATAATTTACTTTCGATAATCTTTTTATCTCCTATATAAAAATATTTTATGAACTTAATTACATCATTATACTGATTAAGCTTTTAGAAAATTACACAAATAACTTAAAAATGTACATTTTTATATAATTAAATGCACATTTTCTAATTATTTTTCAAATTTTTAAAAAAAAATTTATCTTTCCATCACAATTCGACAAATTTAGATATCTAAATATGTCATAATGATATCGAAAAGTGATAGTACTTTTCAATCTCATGAGAAAATATCTTATATAAGATAAATAAAAAAAGTCAATAAACATTGACTAATAAATGGTGCCCAAGACCGGACTCGAACCGGTACAGTATCGCTACCGACGGATTTTGAGTCCGTTGCGTCTACCAATTTCGCCACTTGGGCAACTACCGATATTTATTATATACAATTATAAGTATAAAATCAATAGTATTTTTAATAAATATACATTTATTTATATATTTTTTAAAAAAACAAAAAATATAGTAAGAATTTAATGTTAATTTACTAAATAGTATTGACGAATTGATTAAAATGACGTATTTTTTTAGTAGAAAAAGACTAAATAAGAGAAAATAAAAATTATGAAAATGGGGTATATTATATGGTGGGCAACGAAATTTTAAACGAATTAATTGAAATAACAAATTCTTTAGATGCAACAACTGAATCATTAATTGGTTTGCAAGAAAATGCAAAATATGAAGATGCTATTAAAAAAATAGATATTGATTTATATCTTGAATTACCAATTCAAGAATTAAGTAAACTCGCAAATCGTTTAGCGCAGATTTCTAATGAGCTATCAAAATAATAGACAAGCAATTGCTTGTCTTTTGCTTTATAATTAAATTGAGGTGAACTATGAATATATTATTTGAACAAAGAATGCAAATGCTTTTAAAAGATGAATACCAAAATTTTAAAAATGCACTATTAAAAAAACCAATAAAAGCATTTTATCTAAATCCTAAAAAAAAAGATGTTATTCAACATCTAGAACATCAATATTTAACTAAGCATCCATATATAAAAGATGCATATTTTTATGACTATGATAGTTATCCTTTGGGTAAACATCCTTATTTTAATTGTGGTTTATATTATATTCAAGAGCCTAGTGCTATGGCTGTTGCTAGTAGTATTGAATTTAATGAAGATGATTATATTTTAGATATGTGCGCATCTCCTGGTGGTAAGACTTGTTACGTGGCAAGTAGATTAAGTGATAAGGGATTAATGATAGCCAATGATATTAATAAACTAAGAGCAGGAATTTTATCAGAAAATATTGAACGTTTTGGAATTACTAATACGATTGTAACTAATTGTGATCCTGTTAAGCTAGATAAACAATTTAGTTGTTTTTTTGATAAAATCATTCTAGATGCTCCTTGTTCTGGAGAAGGAATGTTTAGAAAACTTGATAAAGCAATTGAAACATGGTCAATTGATAAAGTTTATGAGTGTGCTAAAATTCAAAAAAATTTGATTAATGCTGCATATAGAATGCTTAAAAATGATGGTATTTTAATTTATTCAACTTGTACGTATTCTTTAGAGGAAAATGAACAACAGGTTGATTATATGGTAAATGAATTAAATATGGAGCTTTTAAAAATAGAAAAACAGCTTGGAATGTCTAGTGGTTATAATAATGATAAAGTTGTTAGAATGTATCCGCATATTAATAAAGGAGAAGGACAATTTATTGCCTTATTAAAAAAACATAGCGCAGATAAAACAAAAAAAATAAAATTATTAAAATCAAACATTACTTCTCAACAACTTGATTTAATCAAAAAATTTTATAACGATAATTTAAAAATAAAAGTACCTCCTCTATTATATAATTCAAATAACCATATTTATGCTATTTTACCACACTTTCCTGAATTAAAAGGAATTAAAATTCTAAGAAATGGTTTGTATCTAGGAGAATGTAAAAAAGGACGTTTTGAACCAAGTCATTCACTAGCCTTAACCCTTAGTCAAAATGATGTAAAACGTTATTATAATTTTAAAAATGATAGTATTGAAGTTACAAAATACATTCACGGTGAAACTTTGATTGGAAATAACCAAAAAGGATATGGATTAATTCTAGTTGATGGTTATCCTCTATCATTTTACAAAGAAAGCAATAATCAAGTTAAAAATTTATATCCTAAAGGATTACGACGATGAAAAGATATTATTTTATTAAAGAAACAATCAATGATATTTTAATTAAAAATGATGGTTTAGAACATTCTGTTAATGTTGCCAATATGGCTTGTTTATTAGCCAAATTAAAAAATCTTGATTTAGAATTAGCTGCTATCATTGGTATTTGTCATGATTTAGCTACATATAAATTTAAATCTAGCTTTGATCATGCTAATAGAAGTAGTATGTTATCTAGAGAAATTCTAGTTAATAGTAAACTTTTTAGTCATGATGAAATCATTTTAATTACTACTGCTATTAAAAATCATTCTTTAAAAAATAGAATTGATGACAAGTATAGTGAATTAATCAAAGATGCTGATTTACTAGTCCAATACTTAAATGAGCCTAATGCATTATTCAGTAAAGAAAAGCAGTGTAGATTAGATAATATTTTTAAAATGTTCAATAAATAATATAATTAAACAATACTTTATATAAAACTAATTAAATAAAAATAACCGTCATTAATGCGGTTATTTTTTATTTTAAACATTATTTTTTGTCCATTCTTGAATATATGTTTCAATTTTATCATGAACTACTTTAGCTATTTCATTTGTCGACATCTCTTTATAATCATCATAATATAATGGTGGTAAATAATGAATTTGAGCTGTTGTTTTTTTAATTGTATTATTATCAAATACTTTATAACAATCTATTAATGCCACTGGTACAATTGGTGCTTTAGCCTTAGTAGCAATTTTAAAAGTTCCACCTTTAAACTCTAAAATATTATTACCATCTTTACTTCTCGTTCCTTCAGGAAAAACAAAGAAATTTTGACCATTAGCAACCTCATCACTGACATATTTAATTACTCTAGCACTGTCACGTACATTTTTACGATCTAATGGTACATACTCTAACATTTTAATAACATCTTTAACTAGAATAACTGATGTTAATTCTTTTTTTACAATTGCCCTAATGGGTGCTTCATGAGTTTGAAAAATAGCTAGTGGATCATATAAACCTTGATGATTTGGCGCTAATAAATAGCCTGATTGTTGAGGCAAATTTTCTAAACCATAACATTCAAGTTCAACACGAGCTTTTTTACTAATCGTAGATACAACCCCATGAATAAAACCATATCTTTCTTCTAAAGGATAATTTTCAATATGTTTATACTTATTTACTTTATACCCCCACCAGTAAGGCAATCTTAAAATAACTCTAATAACAATTAATGCAATCCTTTTCATATTTATCCTCGCTTATAAATTTGTAATTTAAATGTTTCAAATGGTTTTTCTTCAACCAATTGATACCCATATTCATCAAAACTTGGAAAATATGTTTCTCCAGTATGTTTACCAGGAATTCTGGAAATCAATAATTGATCAGCAATTGGTAAACATTGACGATAAATCGATGCTCCTCCAGAAATAAACAAATCTTCACCACTTTTTTTATATTCTAAAATTACTTCTTCTAACGAATTTCTAATTTCAACCCGATCATCTTCAAATGGTTCTAAGCTTACAACAATTGTCTTACGATTAGGTAATGGTCTTCCAATTGCCTTATAAGTAGTAAGCCCCATTAAAATAGTTTTATTTAATGTTGTTTCTTTAAAATGCTTTAAATCTTCTGGCACATTCCAAGGCATTCCATTACTAGAATCCTCTTTTCCAATCAGCAAATCCTCATCTGTTGCTACAATAATACTAATCATTACACACTCACCTTTCCAACCAATTTACCATAACTTTGATAATCTTCAATTTTAATATCTTCTATTTTATAATCAAAAATAGATTTAACTTCAGGATTTAAAACCAATTTGCACTTAGGTAGTGGCTTTCTTTCAAGTTGTTGTTTTACAACATCAAAATGATCTTTATAAATATGAGCATCACCTATCGTATGAACAAATTCCTTTGCTTCATATCCACATGTACGTGCTAACATTTCAGTCATTAAAGCATATGATGCAATGTTGAAAGGTACACCTAAAAAAATATCGGCACTACGTTGATATAATTGGCATGATAAATACTTTTTATCAGCACTTACATAAAACTGTAAAAATGCATGACATGGTGGCAATGTCATATTATCTACTTGAGCTGGATTCCAAGCACAAATAATATGTCTTCTTGAAAAAGGATCATTTTTTAAGCTATCAACTAGCTTTGCTAATTGATCAACACCTTCATAATTAAAATTACGCCATTGTGCACCATATACCGGACCTAAATCTCCGTATTTTAATACAAATGGATCATTTTCAGGCAAATTCTTTATTTTCCCAATAAACTCCTCAATTGTTTCACCTTGATAATCTTTTGATTTTTTATAATTTTCATATGGCCACTCATTCCATATTTTAACATTTCGATCGACTAAATACTTTATATTCGTGTCACCCTTAATAAACCATAATAATTCTTCTGCAATTGGTCGAATAAACATTTTTTTAGTTGTCATTAGAGGAAAACCATCTCTTAAATCATATCGTGTCTGGTAGCCAAAAACACTTCTTGTCCCAGTACCTGTACGATCTCCACGATCTTCTCCATTTTCCAAAACATATTTACACATCTCTAAGTATTGTTTCATTTTCTACACCTCGTTTGTTATTGTACAATAAAATCTAATTAAAAAAAACACTTTTTAACAAGTGTTTATTTTTTATCTAGTTTATTATAACGTCGTAATGATATTTTAACTGATTTCATTATATCAATGATTGTTTTTAATTCATTTGGATTACAGTCTAATAATAGTTCATTGATTTCGTCAATATAAATTCTATCTGCTTCAACTAAACTATCACACAATAGAAAATCTACTGAAACAGCTAATGCATTGGCTATACTAATCAAAGTCGGTAAACTTAATTTAGTTGCACCTCGTTCAATGTGTGATATATTAGTAGGAGAAATATTTGAAATCTCAGCTAATGTTTGTTGAGATAGATTTTGAGAAATCCGTTCTTCTCTTATTCTTTTACCAATAAGTGTATAGTCAATTTTCATGATGATTCCTCCAATAATTTTAATTATAACTAACTAAAGATATAATGAAATATATTAAATATCCCATTAGGATACCTAATATATTATTAACAGCTTTTATTATTTTCATTCATTAGATTTTCACTATATATATTTAAATTTGACTATGCTATAATATCAATACAATAAAATATTAATAAATAATCATTCATTAAATTTTAAAAGAGAGGAACTGAAAAATGAAAAAAGAAGCACCTAAAATCAATACTGCACTACGCAGCCATACAATTATTGTTCCAGAATGTATCCGTAATGCAAGTGGAATTATAATCAACGGTAATAAAATAAAGTCACTAATATTTTCTACGGATGTTGCAGTAATTTCTAATTGCAACGCTGATGCAGTGATTGCTGTATATCCATTTACCCCAACTTTACAAATAACAAATGCTATTATTGACGTTTCTCAAAGACCAGTATTTGCAGGAGTCGGTGGCGGTACAACAGCTGGCCCTAGAGTTAAAGAAATTGCTTTAGATGCAGAATTGCACGGTGCAAGTGCAGTTGTTTTAAACGCACCAACTAAAACAAAATTTATCCAAGAATTAGTCAATTATATTGATATTCCTGTCGTTTTATCAATTGTATCTTTAAATGAAAATCTTGAAGAAAGAATGTTGCATACGGGAGCATCAATCATTAATGTTTCTGGTGGTAAAAAAACTGCTGAAATTGTAAGAGAGCTCCGTAAAATTTCTCCTAATTTTCCAATTATTGCAACTGGTGGTCCAACAAACGAAACAATTCAAGAAGTTATTGATGCTGGTGCTAATGCTATCACATATACTCCACCGACTAACGGTGATATATTTAAATTGATGATGGAAAAATATCGTCATAATTGTTATAAAAATTAAATAAATTTTAAAGAATGTTAAAAAGTAGCTGATTTTAAATATCAGCTACTTTTACTATCACTTTCATTTATGCTTAGACATAAAAATAAGGGAATTAAATTCCCTTAAATTTAAATCAACTATTTTTTATCTGCAATTTCTTTTTTCAACATTGATACAAATTCATCAAATGGTACTGTAATTTGTTTTTGTTGGCCATGTTGACGATATGTAACAGTTTTTTCATCACGCTCATTATTACCTAACACTAATAAATATGGAACTTTTTCCATTTGTCCCTCACGAATACGGTATCCTAATTTTTCATCACGCGCATCCATTTCTACCTTTAACCCTGCTTCTTGTAATAATTTAGTTACTTCTTTAGCGTATTGTAAATGATATTCATTATTTACTGGTAAAACTTTTACTTGAACTGGTGCTAACCATAATGGGAATACCCCTGCAAAATGCTCAATTAAAATACCAATAAATCTTTCAATTGAACCAAAAATAACACGATGTAACATTACTGGGCGAGCTTTTTCACCTTTATCATCAATATATGTTATATCAAATCTTTCTGGTAAATTCATGTCTAATTGAATCGTTCCACATTGCCATACTCTACCTAAACTGTCTTTAACATGGAAATCTAATTTTGGTCCATAGAAAGCCCCATCACCAGGATTTATTTTATAATCTTTGCCTGCTGCCTTACATGCCGATGCTAAGGCTGCTTCTGATTTTTCCCAAATAGCTAAATCACCAATATATTTTTCTTCAGGACGAGTTGATAATTCAATTTCATAACTTAAATTTAAACTACTATAAACACGATCAATAAAATTAATTAATTTAATAATTTCACTTTCAATTTGATCTGGTGTCATAAAAATATGAGCATCATCTTGAGTAAATGTACGAACTCTAAACAATCCATTTAAAGCCCCGCTTGCTTCATGACGATGAACTTGTCCTAATTCCCCCATTCTAAGAGGTAAATCTTTATAAGAATGTAAACCATTTTTATAAACTAATAAACTTCCTGGACAGTTCATTGGCTTAATTGCAAATTCACGATCATCAACCATACTTGTATACATATCATCTTTATAATTAGCCCAATGTCCACTAGTTTCCCATAATTCACGGGACATCATAATTGGTGTTTTAATAAATACATATTCTTCTTTAGTATGTTCTTCATACCAAAATTGTTCTAATGTATTTCTTAAAATCATTCCTTTAGGTAAAAAGATAGGCATTCCAGGAGCATATTCACTCATCATAAATAATCCTAATTCCTTACCGATTTTTTTATGATCACGACGTTTAGCTTCTTCTAATAAATTCAAATGTTCTTCTAATGCTTCAGGTGTTTCAAAACAAACACCATAGATTCTTTGAAGAACTTTATTATTTTTATCACCTTTCCAATAAGCACCAGAATGTTTTGTTAATTTAAAATTTTTACATGCTTTAACTGTTTCTACATGAGGACCACGACATAAATCAACAAAATCCCCCTGTTTGTAACAACTAATGTTTGTTCCATCTTCAAAATTATTAATTAAATCAATTTTATATTCATCATCACTAAACATCTCTAAAGCTTCTTCTTTAGAAATTTCCTGACGAACAATACGTTTACCATCTTTACAGATTTTTTTCATTTCTTTTTCAATTTTAAGAATATCTTCGTCTTTAATTACATCATTTCCTAAATCAACATCATAATAAAACCCTTCGCTAACTACTGGTCCAACCCAAAATTTAGCTTGAGGATATAAATGTTTAATTGCTTGAGCCATAACATGAGCACAAGAATGATTTAACACACTTAATTTTTCATCTTCTTTAAAATCAATCATTTTTCTTCTCCTATCCAAAAACGTAAATATGTTTCTTTTGTTTTTTCATCAAAATATTCATTTTCAAATTTACCGCCACATTTTTCAATTGTTTTTTTAGATGCAATATTTTCTTTTTTACAAGTTATTAAAATAGGATAAATATCCCACTGTTTACATATCTTAATTGCTTCTTTCAACATCGCAGTTGCATAACCTTTTTTTCTTTGACTCGGTAATACACTATATCTAATATGTCCACCACTTTTTAATAATAAATCATTTAAGCAATGACGAATATTAATCGTGCCAACTATTTGATTATTTTCAATATAAAAATATGTAGTAGCAGGTACAAAATTACTATTTAAATTAATTCCTAAATGATTTTGTTTTTCTTTTTTTAACCACTTTGAATAATCTAAATATAAATGGCATCCACCATCACCATTTATATACAATTCATTATTTTGATAAGTTTCTTGGATATAATCTTTCATCATTTTTTCATGTTCTTTTTTAGGATATACTAATCTTTTCATAGCTCGTCTCCCTTAAATAAAAAACTCTCATCCAAAGGACGAGAGTATCGTGGTACCACCTTAATTTGTTATAAAAATAACCTCTTAGCTATAACGCACTACCGACAATCTCTTTCGAGTGTTGCATATTAGGGAGTACCTAAATATCCTTATCAAGACTTTCACCAGCCGTCTTTTCTCTATATCAAAGTAACATCTAGACATATCCTAAATTATCGCATCATATTTACTCTTATAATTCTACTCATTTATTTATTAAAGTCAATAAGTTATTTATTTAATTTTGTCATTTTGTTTTACTAAATATGTATTTTTAATTTTTTCTGTTTCCTTTTTAAAGGCTTGATAAACATACTTAGAAGGCATCTTATTAAACATTGTTAGTGTATCACACTTCAAACAATATATTCCTTTAATACCACGAACATTTACATCTTTAATCCACTCATCTTTTGCTTTACATATTCCACACTCTTTTATATTTTGTGGCTCTATTACTTGTATTCTCATTTTCATCACCCATCATACAGTATGCACTAACTAAAACAAAATAATTGTCAAATAAAGATAACTAAACTACTTTTTACCACTAACTAATTTCTTTAAATCTTTAACTTCCTGTGGCTTTAAAATACGATATTTACCTGGTGTTAAACCTTTTAAATTAACACACCCAATACTTACACGATGTAATCTTTTAACAGGATGTCCAACACTTTCAAACATTTTTTTAACTTGTCGATTTTTCCCTTCAACAAGCTTAATTTTCAACATAGTTGTCTTATGTTCAATATCTTTATCAACTACCTTAATCTTACAAGGAAGTGTCTTAACACCTTCTAAATAAATTCCTTTTTCTAACTTATTTAAAGTTTGTCCATTAATAAGTCCCTTAATTGAAACCTCATATATCTTTTCTAAATGAGAGCGGGGATGCATAATCATATTTGCAAACTCACCATCATTTGACATAATAATTAATCCGGTAGTATCAAAATCCAAACGTCCCACGGGATAAATTCTTTCTTTTACATCAGTAAAATAATCTGTAACAATTGGTCGATCAAACTCATCATCTAAAGTACAAACACAACCTTTTGGTTTATAAAAAACATAGTATACTTTATTTTCACCAACAATTGCTTGTCCTTCTACTGTAACAATATCACCTTTTTTTACTTTAGTTCCTAATTCACGAACAACTTGTCCATTTACTTCTACTTTTCCTTGTACAATCAAATCTTCTGCTTTTCTTCTAGATGTATAACCGCTTGCGGCAATTACTTTTTGTAATCTTTCCATATTTTCACCTACTTCGAATACATTATACTAAAACTTAAATTAAAAGCAATAAAATCAAGGCTTAAAATTTATTAATTAATATTTTTTATTTATGTCTATGCTATCTTATTTTATCAATTTGGAGTACAATAAAAATATAAATAGACTTGGAGGAAGATTATATGAGAGGAATATATTCATCGTTAACAAAAATTAGACGTAAAGTATTTGTTGAAGTAGCAAAACTTGCTTATGAAGATAATGACTATAGCCGAATTGAAGATTTACCATATAAAATAATCCCTGGCGAGGTTGCTACTTACCGTGATAGTATTTTTTTAGAAAGAGCGATTGTAGGAGAAAGAATTCGCTTGACAATGGGCTTACCATTACGCCCAATTGATGAGCCTGCTCCAATTTCTAAAGGGATTGAAGATAGTATCATTGCTGATAAATATTATGAACCACCACTAATTAATATTATTAAATTTGCTTGTAATAAGTGTGAAGAAAAGAAATACGAAGTAAGTAATGGCTGTCAAGCATGTCTAGCTCATCCATGTATTGAAGTTTGTCCTAAAAATGCAATTAGTTTTAAAAACGGAAAAGCTTATATCGACCAAGATAAATGCATAAAATGTGGATTATGCAAAAATAATTGTCCATATGATGCCATTTTAAAAAAAGAAAGACCGTGTGCTAAAGCTTGTGGAATGAATGCAATTGAATCTGATGAATACGGTAATGCTCATATTAACTACGATAAATGCGTTTCTTGTGGAATGTGTTTAGTTAGTTGTCCATTCGGTGCTATTGCTGATAAAAGTCAAATTTTTCAATTGATTCAAGCAATCAAAAACGGTGATGAAATCATTGCAGCTGTTGCCCCTGCTTTTATCGGTCAATTTGGACCTAAAGTTACTCCTGAAATATTAAAAAAAGCAATGCGTGAATTAGGCTTTAAAGATGTTGTAGAAGTTGCCATCGGTGCTGATTTATGTACAATTGATGAAGCTAATGATTTTTTAGAAAAAGTTCCTGAAAAACAACCATTTATGGCAACATCATGTTGTCCATCATGGTCAATGATGGCTAAAAAAGAATTTCCTGAATTTAAATCATATATTTCAATGGCTTTAACTCCAATGGTATTAACTGCTAGATTAATCAAAGAAAAGCATCCAAATTGCAGAGTTGTATTTATTGGTCCATGTGCTGCTAAAAAATTAGAAGCTTCCAGAAAATCTGTACGTAGTGAAGTAGATTTTGTCTTAACATTTGAAGAAATTGGAGCGATGTTTGAAGCTAAAGAAATCGATTTTTCTACTTTAGAAGCTGATCCAAATGATTCTTTCACTCAGGCAAGTGGTGATGGTCGTGGATTTGCTGTAAGTGGTGGAGTTGCCAAAGCAGTTGTTAACTGCATTAAAGCCAAAAACCCTGATTATAATGTATTAGTAGAGTCTGCTGAAGGATTAGAAAATTGTAAAAAAATGTTAAAGCTTGCTAAAAAAGGAAAATATAATGGCTATCTGTTAGAAGGAATGGCTTGTCCTGGCGGATGTGTGGCTGGTGCCGGTACTCTTCTACCAATTAATCGTGCTAGTACGGCAGTTAAAAAATATACTACTACTTCAAAAACAATGAATGCTAATGATTCTGAGTATAAAGAGTATTTAGATTTATTAATTGAAAAATATAAGTAGTTTTCTTATTGATTTTAATAAAACATTTAATTATAAAGATATAATTTTCAAAAATAGAAACAAAATTTATTTTAAAATAATTGAGACGCTAAGAAATTAGCTTCTTTTTATAATTACATTCTATTTATTTTTTTTATGAATAGATTTATATGGGTGATAAAATGATCTATATAAATATTATTAGTTTAATTATTTCTTTAGCTATAACTCCATTAAACAATATTAAACCGGTTGAGTTTCAAGGTAAAAGTTATATTGTCATGGAAGCAAGTAATCAAATTGTAATTGAAGGGAGTAATGAAGATTATATTCAAAGTGTTGCTTCGATTTCTAAAATAATGACATGCATTCTTGCAATTGAAAATATGGATTTAGATACAATTATTACAGTTGATGATACCATCAACAAAGCATGGGGCAGCGGAATTTATATACATATAGGTGATAAAATCAGTTTACGTGATCTTCTATATGGCTTAATGTTAAGAAGTGGTAATGATGCTGCTTTAATAATTGCTAAAGCAGTAGCTAAAGATGTTCCAAAGTTTGTTGATATGATGAATGATAAAGCTAAAGAATTAGAACTTCATAATACTACTTTTTCTAATCCTACTGGATTAGATGAAGAAGATAATGGTAATCAATCAACTGTATACGATATGGTTAGATTAATGGCTTATTGCCATCAAAATCCTATTTTTAATGAAATTGTTAAAACAAAAAAATATGTTCGTGAAGATGGTAATGGAACATGGCATAATAAAAATAAATTATTGACTAATTATAAGTATTGTATAGGTGGTAAAACAGGATTTACTAAAAAAGCTCGTCGAACATTAATCACTATGGCACGTAAAAATGGACTTGATTTGATCATTGTTACTTTTAATTGTGGCAATGATTTTGAGTTTCATCAAAAAAAATATGAGGAATGTTTTGATTTGTTAGAAGAAACAAAGATTTTTTCTAGAGGAATTGTTGAGTTTGAACAACAAAAGTATTATTTGGATTTAGATTTATTTGTTAATAAAAAAGATAATGATAAAGTAGATGTTTCATTTAATAATAATGAGATTATTATTAAATTGAATAATCAACCAATTAGAAAACAAAAAGTTGTTCCCTATAATTTCTTTATTGGTTTTAAGATGGTTTTAAAGGATTTAATCTATGGCTAAGGTTTTTAAATATGGATTAGTTTTCTTTATCTTAGTCGCTTTTATGACTAATCATCAAGATGAAATGTTTAAAGCAATCTTAGATTCACCTAATCAAGTTTTTGATTTAATTAAAATTCTTGTTTTATCTGCTTGTTTATGGAACGGTTTTTTAAATATCATTAAAGCTTCCGGATTAATTAAACAATTATCTTTTTTATTAAAACCTATTTTAAAACTTATTTATGGTAAAATTGTTGATGACAATCAAGTTTATTTATATTTATCAACTAATTTTATTGCAAATTTATTAGGTGTTGGATCTTTAGCTTCAATTAGTGGCTTAAAAGCAATGAAATCATTAACTAAATATCAAACTAATCCAAAAATACCATGTAAAGAAATGATGTTATTAGTTATTTTAAATACTACTGGATTATCAATTATCCCTACTACTATGATGACTTTAAGACAGAGCTATGGTAGTAAAGATATTTTAAGTTTTTTTGGTTATAGTATTGTAATTGGTTTAATTATTACAGTAATTGGAGTTATTGCAAGTAAGGTGATTGAACATTATGAATAGTGTTATTTTAATTATTTTATTAGTTGCATTTATTGAAGCTATTTTTAAACATGTTGATATTTTTGAAGAATTTATTAATGGGGTTAAAGAAGGAAGTAAGCTGTTATTAACGATTTTTCCTACTATGATGGCTTTTATGTTATGGGTAACTTGTTTTCAAAGTTGTGGGATTATAAATATATTAGAAAGTGTCTTTAAGAGTGTTTTTCAGGTTTTAAATATTCCCATTGATATTTTTATGATGATGCTTGTTAGACCTTTTTCATCTAATGGTTCTTTAAGTGTTTTAAATAATGTGTTTTTAAAATATGGTGTTGATCACCCCTATAGTATTCTTGGTTCAATTGTTCAAACAGGTAGTGATACAACGTTTTATGTTGTCACACTATATTTTGGTAGTATTAAATTACAAAATAATCGCTATGCTTTAAAATTAGGGTTATGGTTAGATGCAATTGCTTGCTTACTTGCAATAATTGCCTTTTTGATATTTATAAAATAAATGATTAAAAAATAGATAATAAAATATTCTAGAATGTGATCACAATGTCAATAGGTTAAGAATTTTTTGATATTATAACTAATCACTCCGTATTAAATGAGCATTTACTGATTCCAAGTTATTTTAGATTACCAAAATAGAAAAAGGTTTCTTATTCTATTGATAATTACAATAGATTTCAAAACCTTTTTTATTTATAACATTTTTTTAATGCTGATACTAACTAGTTTTAAGTTTAGTATAAGTATCAAGTGTTTCAATTATTAATAAGTTTATTTTTCTCAGGATGTTTATGTTTTAGATATCTTGGTAAAATTATCATATTTTTTATCTATATCAAATCCATGTTCCATTCCACTTATATACTTATCTTCAACTTTTATGTTGTATTGAGCCTACCAGAAATATCTATTTCTTTAGGTTTTTCAGTATCGCTATCGATCACTTGTACATTTTTATATAAATAATATTTTACATTAATGCTGTAGTTACCATATTCAAAAGTATCTTCTAAAGTATCTATAGCATTAACCATTCTATAATTAGTAAAAAAATCTGTTAATTCACTAGTTAGCGTAAACATATTACCACAAAATATACCAACCTTTTTATTATTTACCTTCACTTCCTGCCCTTTACATGTATCATCCGTAGTAGTCGAAAGTTTCTCCAAGTTTATATATTTTGAAAAATTTCCTAGTTCAGATTCACAATTAACATCACGACCAGTTTTAGCACTTAATTCGTAAAGTCTACTACATGTAGAACATAGAATTAAAACTAATATAATAATATAAATTTTGTTTATTTTTCTCATTTTTTAGTCAAGGAAACTGTCATTAGTATACAGCAAAATTGAAATCTCCTTTCTAAATAATTTTCTTTGTTTATAGAATTCCATCAATTTTTATATATTAATTAATTTTAATATTCAAAAGTATTTTATAGTCTTTAAAATTTATTAATTTCTTATATAAATGACAAAACTTACAAATATAAAACGAATTTTACTAATCCAATTACAGATAATAAATTAAACGTAAAAATGATATTAAAGAAGTGAAATTCTTATTGATAGAATTTAAAAATCTAGTCATAAAAAAGCATAATGCTTCAATTACTTAGGTACAGCCAAAAGGTACTAACTCGTAATTGAATTAGCACCTTAAATTAATCTTTAATATCCTATGACATCCTTTAACTCAATGATATTGAAATTAATCCCCCTAGTTTACTTTATAAATGTCATATAATATCCTTGTATAAATAAAATAATAATTATACATGGTAAAATATATTTTAAATAATTTTTTGTCCATTTAGGAAATTTAAGTCCTTTACCAGTATCCGCCTCTTTAATAAAATTATCAAAATTCCAACCATATCTAGTCGTACAGAAAATCAAATATGCTAGTGATCCTAATGGTAAGAAATTATATGTTACTAAAAAGTCTTCAAAATCTTGAATCGTTGTGCCGGCACCAAGTGGCGCAATATCACTTAAAACATTAAATCCTAGAGCACATGGCAGTGATAAAATTAAAATTACAATCAAATTAATAATTACTGCTTTTTTTCTGCTCCAATTAAATAAATCCATTGCAAAACAAATAATATTTTCAAATACTGCAATAATTGTTGATAATGCCGCAAAACTCATAAACACAAAAAATAACATTCCCCAGACTTGCCCTAACCACATTTCATTAAAAATACTAGGCAAAGTAATAAATACTAAACCTGGTCCACTTCCTGGATTTACACCAAAAGCAAAACAAGCTGGGAAAATAATTAACCCAGAAAATAAAGCTACTAAAGTATCTAGAGTACATACACTAATAGTTTCACCTAATAAACGATGACTTTTATCAATATAACTACCAAAAATAGCGATTGCCCCGATTCCTAAACTAAGTGTAAAAAATGCCTGTCCCATAGCAGCAAAAATTATCTCGACTAAACCATATTTTTGAATTGCTTCAAAATTTGGAATCAAGTAAAATGCTAAACCTTCACCAGCCCCTGGTAATGTAACAGCTCTTACAACCAAAATCAAAATAATGCATAAAAGTGAACACATCATCACTTTAGTAATTTTTTCAACACCATTTTTTAATCCCAATGAACAAATTCCAAATCCTAAAAAAACAACAACTACCATCCAGAATACTTGCAATACTGGATCTTGCAGTGAATTATTAAAAATACTTTCCACTTGCTGTGGTGTCGTTCCAACAAATTCGCCTTTTGCCATCTTTACAAAATAAGACAACATCCAACCACCAACAGTAGTATAAAACATCATTAAAACATAATTACCTAATGCTTGAAACTTTCCAATCCAGCTCCAGCTTTTTTTACCAGGTTTTAATGTATCAAAGGCTAATACTGCACTTTTTTGACTTGCACGACCAACTGCAAATTCCATAGTCATTATTGGAGCCCCTAAGGCAACCAAAAAGAATAAATAAATCAACACAAATAAAGCTCCACCATATTGTCCAACAATATATGGAAATCGCCATACATTTCCTAACCCAATTGCACAACCAGCAGAGATTAAAATAAATCCTAATCTCGACGAAAATTTTTCTCTCTCTTTCATTTTTACAACCCTTCTTAAAAATATTAACAAAATAATTTTATCTTACTATTTAACAAATTTCAACAAATTATCAAAACCACATATTAATATTTCACACATTTTCATATAATTGATAATCGATTCTACATATTTTTAATCAATCTAATTACATTTCTTTCCTTTAGCTAAACCTGATTCATTTTACATCCCATGTTTTCCTATCATAAAACATCGATATATCTTTTAAATTATAGGCTCTAATTTTAGAGAATGCTTTTTATCATAAACCACACTAAAAATAATCACCTTTTTAAATCTTCATAATTTTTTCAATACTTTTAATCCTGCTTATTACTAACCTATATTGCTGATGTAAATATAACTAATTCATATTTATCAAACATTCTTTTAACATATAAGCATATTTTTTCGTTGGCTCATATTTTGATTTATATAATATTAGTATTTTATTTATCGTTATCATCTCTATATAATTAATCATATAAATAATAAAAACATGGACAAATCCATGTTTATAACGTACATACATTTCTCAATTGATTATTTTTAAACCCTTCAATATTTAAACATACTTCATCAATTACACGATTACGGGTTTCAACCGGTGCCCAAGCAATATGTGGTGTCATAATTAATTTAGTAGCATCATTGATTTGTAATAATGGACTATCATCATTAAACGGTTCATTTTCAAACACATCTAATCCAGCTCCGGCTAATTGATAATTTTTTAAAGCCTCCACTAAATCTTTTTCATTTACAATTTTTCCTCTTCCTACATTAATCAAATATGCTGAAGGTTTCATTTTAATAAAAGCATCATGATTAAAAAGATTTTCAGTTTGTTGATTCAATGGTGCATGGATTGAAATAATATCACTAGTTTTTAATAACGTATCAAAATCTACTTGTTTATAAGCTTGCTGATTATTTTTTCCACTTGTTGAATAGTATTGAACATTACAATCAAATGCACTAGCTATACTAGCTACTTTTTGACCAATTTCACCCATTCCTACGATTCCCCAAGTTTTATTGGCTAATTCATTAAATGTATAACCTAAATGAGTAAACATTGAGCTAGATGAGTAATTTCTTGAAGCAATATAATGATGATAATAATGGGTTTTATTATAAAGATCTAGAAGTAGTGCAAACGTATGTTGAGCAACTGCATTAGTTGAATAGCTTTTAACATTGCACACAGTAATCTTATTTTCTTTACAATATTCTAAATCAATATTATTTACACCAGTTGCAGTTACACAAATTAATTTTAGTTTTGTACAGTTTTTTAATTGTTCTTTACCTAATAAATGTTTATTAGTAATTACAACATCAGCATCTTTAATACGATCAGGAATATCTTTTTTAGCAGTTTGTTGATAAATTGTCACTGCTCCAAATTTATTAAGTTTGCTAAGATCAACATCTTGACCCAAAGTCTCACAATCTAAAAATACAATTTTAAAATCCTCTTGAATCATATTTATAATTTCATCCAAATTTTTACCAGCTAACATTTCTCCCAATAAAATTGCTTCATTTAAATCTAAGATTTTTGAAGCATTACAATTGCCACTCATTACCCCTTCATTTATTTCAAAATTTAAATCTTTATTTAATAATGAAATTCCTAAACTACGATTAGTAATTTCATCCATATTTTTAATATCCTCTAAAATCTTATTTGTGAAATCTTTATCTTTTTCATTACAAGCTTTAATACACTTTGTAAAGTCTTTAAACTTTCCAATTTCATCTCTAAAAATATCATTATATAACAATGGTAAAACAACATTATATACATCCATAGGTACAGAACCATATCCCTTTGTAAAACAATACAATATTGCACTACCTAATTTTTCATCTTTCATTCCATCTACTAATTTCATCTTTTTCTCCTAAAATATATTTACTATAATTCTTTGACGATCTTGCAAAGTCATATCATCATAAATAATGAAACAATATTTAAACCGCTTATAACGATGATCATACTTTAACACATTATAGCTTAAATAACGACTATCGCTTTCTTTAGCGCCACTTCCGCAAGAAGAACCGGCAGCAATAACATACATCCCATCATGATTAGTAAAAAACGGTAAATGCTTATGTCCATGTAAGACATATTGAATTTGATGTTTTCTAAACCATTCAATTAAATCTTGACTATCTACTAACGCTTTAGAACTATCCATTATTTTTCCTACAAACATTTTTTCTCGCCATTTTTGTTTTAAAAATTCATCACGTGTAATGGGAAATAAATGATGGTGTAACATTGCCACCATCGTATAGTCCTTTAAATTTTTAATACTTGCTAATTCTTCATCAATATTATCTAATTGTTTTTTACCAATTTTTCCTCTTGCTAAATTTCCCTCTACTGTTGAATCTATTTTAATTAAAATAATTTTTTCTTTTTCAAAAACCTTAATACTTTCATTCAACAAAAAAGCAATCACTTTACTTTTTTGTCTTTTAAAAATATTAAAACCATTAACTATTACATCATGATTACCTAAAATAAAAGAAACATCACCACTATATTTATTTTTTAATAACTTCATAAAATTCGATGCTTCATACATATTTTTACGATTAGGCGAATTCATTAAATCTCCTGTAATTAAAAATTTTAATGAATAATATGATCTTAATTGTTTACAAGTTTCATCTAAACTTTTTTCTAAAGCTAAACAACCTTTATTTTTCTTTTTCTTTCCTAAATGTAAATCACTAAGTTGTACAAAATAACTATCATACGGACTTAAATATTTACTTGAAAAGATAGTACCATGCTCTATTTTAAACATTATATCTTGAATATCTTTTATCGTATATACCGGTGTAAAAGACCAATCATCACCTTTAAATACTAAAAGCCCTGGCCAACGATCAATTTGATATAATGCATTAACAAAATGCTTATATGGACCATAAAATGACAAATCATCTTTTTTTAATAAACTATGACAATTAATCACATTTACTTGATCATTACTTAAATCCTTAACAATCTGTGGTGAGGTTAAATAAATATTAATTGTATCACTATAATCAAAACTAGATAACACAACAATCTGATATTTATTTCTTTGTATATCGATATATTCAAATAACTCTTCTAAATATTTAGGATCAATTTTATCGATTATCTGCTCCCTATTTTTAGCTTTGCAAATAGCATTAAAAGCATCATATCCAATATTTTCAATAGCATTTAGATTAATGTTGCGCTTACGCATCCATTTTCTAAATTGACATAATCCACGATATCCATCAAGAATGCGACTAAAATAAGTAAAGTTAGTATCAAAAATTAAATTCAAATAACAATTGATTAAATCATATTCATTCATTTTATCGCCTAACTATATTATACCGCAAGAAAAGAAAAAACCTATAAAAATATAGGCTTTTTTAAAATTTAAGATTTCTTGGTGTTCTTGGGAAAGGTTCAACGTCGCGAATATTTTGCATACCTGTCAAATACATTAAGAAACGATCAAAGCCTAAACCAAATCCCGCATGTTTACATCCACCATATCGACGTAAATCCATATACCATTGTAAGTTATCTTTAGTCATATTTTTTTCATCCATGATTTTTTCTAATACATCATATCTTTCTTCACGTTGGCTACCACCTACTAATTCCCCAATTCCAGGAACTAATAAATCACAAGCGGCAACTGTTTTATTATCATCATTTAAACGCATATAAAATGCTTTAATTTCTTTTGGATAATCAGTTAAAAATACTGGGCCTTTAACTATTTGTTCACAAATATAACGTTCATGTTCACTATTTAAATCCATTCCCCATGAAACTTTGTTTTTAAACTTAACATCTGCCTTTTCTAAAATCTCAATTGCTTCAGTATATGTCATACGTTTAAAATCACTATTTCTTACCTTTGTAATACGATTGATACAGTCTTTATCGATCATTGAAGCAAAGAAATTCATTTCTTCTGGTGCATTATCTAGAACATAATCAATACAATATTTAACCATATCTTCAATCAAATCCATATCATCTTCAAGATCAGCAAAAGCAATTTCAGGTTCAATCATCCAAAACTCACTTGCATGTCTTGAAGTATTAGAATTTTCAGCTCTAAAAGCAGGTCCAAATGTATAGACATCTCTAAATGCCATTGCAAAAGCTTCAACATGTAATTGACCAGTAACTGTTAAAAAAGCTTCTTTTTCAAAAAAATCATCCGCAAAATTTGTACCATCAATAGTTGTAGCTCTAAACATTTCTCCAGCACCTTCACCATCATTACTTGTAATAATTGGTGTATGTACATACACAAATCCTTGTGATTGGAAAAATTCATGAATTGCCATTGATAATACACTACGTAATCTAAAAATAGCATAAAAAGTATTAGCTCTAGGTCTTAAATGAGGAATTTCTCTCATGTATTCAAAAGAATGACGTTTCTTTTGTAATGGGAAATCTTCATCACAACGACCTTCAATTTCAATTTCAGTTGCTTCCACTTCAAAAGGTTGTTTTCCTTCAGGTGTTAATTTTAATTTTCCAACAACTCTAATTGCACTCCCTGTTGATAATTTATCAATTTCAGCATAATTATCAAGCCCTTGTTCAGTATACACAACTTGTAAATTTTTAAAATACGTACCATCATTTAAAGCTATAAAACCTAATTTACCACTATTTCTATTAGTACGAACCCAACCCTCAAGTTCAACATATTCATACCCTTCTAAATCCATTACTTGATTACTTAAAAACATTTCATATAATTCTCTAACCGTTATAAACTCAAACATATTAATCCTCCTAGTTTTAAAATATTATATACTTTATCAGCCCTACTATTCAAGCCCTATTGTCGATTTGAATCCATCTTAATCACTAATTCTTGAATTGCAACTACAACATCAACCTGCTGTACCTCTACTCCTGGTCTAACCGTAAAATGAGTGTGAGTAAAATCTACAATTCCTCTAATTCCTAAATCCATTAAACGATCCACTGTTGGCTGAACATTTTCAGAAATAGCTAAAATTGCAATCTTACAATCCTTAGGAAAAGTTTTTTCCAAATCATCAATATTGTATAATTTAACGCCAAAGCGTTCGCCTTCCTTATTTTTATCTTGATCATAACCACATACAATTTTTCCAACTGTATATTGCCAACGATTATATTTTAAAATAGCACTTCCTAAATTTCCAATCCCAATTAAAATAATCGATTCATCTAAACCTAAGCCTAATACTTCACTTAATACATCAATTAAGTGTTTGACATCATAACCCTTACCACGTTGACCAAAATTATTAGTCTTAGATAAGTAAGTAAAATCCCGACGAATCGTTGTATCCAAAATACCTGTTAACTCTGATAATTCACTTGATAAACAAGTTTCTTTACCTTCATGTTGTATCTTTCTAAGTGCTTTTAAGTAAACTGGATAACGTGACATCGTGGCATTTGAAATTTTTTTATCCATCACTTCTTACTCCTTGATAAGACTCTTTTTCAAGATCTAAATTAGGTTTGATTCCAAGTGACAAATCGCTAAACATTTTCAAATCAAACATCTGTTTTGCACATAAAGCTATCATCATCGCATTATCAGTACAACAACTCATTGGTGGTAATAATAATTCCACATCATTTAAATTACTTACAGCCATTTCCATAGCTGTTCTTAATCCATGATTAGCACTCACTCCACCTGCCAACATTACCTGTTTAACATTATAAGCTTTAGCAGCTTTAATTGTTTTATTGACCAAAACCTCAATTACTACTTTTTGAAAAGATGTGGCTAAATTTTCTTTATCAACTGTTTCACCACGTTGATTAGCTTTATGATTTAAATTAATTACCGCTGACTTTAAACCACTAAAACTGAAATTATAACTATCATCATCTAAAGGAAGCGGTAAATCATATGTTGCTTTTCCAACACTAGCCATTTTATCAATTATTGGACCACCAGGATATGGCAAGCCTAAAACTCGACCAACTTTATCATATGCTTCACCTACAGCATCATCAAATGTCGTTCCAATAACTTCAAATTCAAACGGTGCTTTTAATAAAACCAATTCACTATGTCCACCACTTACAACTAAACACAAACTTGGATAAACAATATCCTGATTATAATTATTAGCATAAATATGACCAGCAATATGATGAACCCCAATTAATGGTTTATGATATGCCATACAGATTGTTTTTGCCGCCTGTAAGCCAATGTGCAATGAACCAACTAATCCCGGTCCTTTAGTAACTGCAATAGCATCAATTTCATCAATTGAAATATTTGCTTTTTTCAATGTTTCTTTTAATACTACACTTACACATTCAACATGTTTTCTACTAGCAATTTCTGGAACCACGCCACCATACATTGCATGGATATCGATTTGGGAAGCTACAACACTTGATAAAAACTCACGTTTACCTTTTAAAACAGCCATTGCCATTTCATCACAACTTGATTCAATCGCTAAAATTAGTGACATCTACTTACCCTCCATTTCCTTTATCATTAAATATGCATCTTCATGATTATCTTGATAATAATTTTTTCTTGTAGCAACAATTTTAAAACCACATTTTTTATATAAATTAATTGCTTTTTCATTAGAAACACGAACTTCTAAATTAATATTTGGATATTCTTGCATCTTAGTAATTTCTTCACATTTATCCATTAGAAGCTTTCCATATCCTTTACCTTGATACATTTTTCTTATTCCTATTGTGGTTATTTGGGTTTGATCACCTAATAACCACATCCCAATATATCCTACTATTTCATCATCATTTTCTAAAATTAAAATGGTCGAAAAAGCATTTTTCTCTACTTCATAATATAAATCATCTCTACTCCAAGGAGAAGTAAATAATTCTTTTTCAATTTCTACAATCGTATCAACATCCAAATAGTTCATTTTTCTAATTAACATATTTTTTTAGCCTCAACATCCTTTAAATAATGAGGAATTAAATTATCAACATCTTCAACATATTCAATACTTTTTGCAGCTTCATAAATATTTTTACATAAATCAACTTCAATTTTATCATATCCAACTATCTCACTATCTCCATATACAGGATAATTGGAATATTGTTTTTTAAACTCATTAAAATCTTCAATTAACATTATTTGATCATCAATAATTTTCTTATTATTATCATATACACCAACAAATACCTTTTTACTACGAGCATCAATAACACTAATTGCCTTATCACTACCTACATATCCATGTAAAGAAGACACAGCTTTTATTTTTATGTTACTAATTGCCGCTAATGTTTTAGCAATTGTTAAAGCTACTCTTTGACCAGTATATGAACCAGGACCAATTGTTATTATCATCTCATCAAAATCTAAAATATTAAAGTTATTTCTTTTTAACATTTCATCTAAATAAGTTATAGCATATTCAGATTGCCTTTTATTACCAAGTTCTTGACAACAATCAAGGCATTTATCATTTTCATATAAAGCTATTACCAGATAAGCATTTGATGTATCCATTACAACTGTTTTCATTTAAACCCCTCCAATAACTGCTCATATCTAGATCCTATTGCCCTAAATATAAATTCACGAGCATTTTCATCAATTTTTTTTATTTCAATTTCCAATCTTTCAACTGGTAAAATATCTTCAATAAAATTTGCCCATTCAACTACACAAACATCATCACTATCAAAAATCTCTTCAAAACCTAAATCATCATCTTGACCCTCCAAACGATAAGCATCAAAATGTGATAAATCCAACCTTCCTTGATACTGTTTTAATATTGTAAAAGTAGGACTATTTATAATTTTTTTAATTTCTAAACCTAAACCAATTCCTTTAGTAAAAGTAGTTTTACCGGCTCCCAAATCACCACTTAACGTAATTAACATGTTTGGTTTTAATAATTCACCTAACTGTTTGCCTAATTCAATTGTTTCATCTAAATTATTGATTTTAATTATTGTTTGCATTTTTTCACCTATCCTTGTGTTAGATCTTCATAAATATGATACCAGTGTTTAGTAAAATCTTCATCAAATGGACCAGCTCTTTTTGAAGCTAAATTAATTAATATTTCTAATTGTTTTTTTAATATCTTATCTAACTCTTTTGAATAATTCATTTGTTTTGCATGCTGACGGTACTCTTCTTCATCTAAAATACGATAATTTCCATCAGGAAAAACTTTTAAATCAAGATCATAATCAATATATTTTAATGCTTCGCCATCATATAAAGTTGGTGAAGCAATATTACAATAATAATAAACTCCGGTTTTACGAATCATACAAATAACATTATACCATTTTTTCTTAGGAAAATAGCATATTGCCGGTTCTCTTGTATGCCACATCCGTCCATCTGCTTCGGTAACTAAAGTACGATTATTTATCGCAATAAAATGATCATCATTTTCATCTAAAATAAATCCCTTGGACCAACAACGATGAATACTTCCATCATGTTTATAACAATGAATTAAAACTTTTTTTCCTACCAGGGAATTTGACATCATTCAATACCTCTCTTTATAACATTTCTATTATACACAAAATGCATATTTTTTTAAAGGTGAAATCTCATAACATCATTAAAAAAGACACATATCATCATGATACGTGTCATATCCCAACTAGATTCTAATTTTATTTTTTAATCTTGGATATAAAAGTATAAACAAGATAAAACATACTACAAGAGTGGCTAAATTATATGGAAGATTATAAGATAAATTAGCAATTAATGGTGTATTAAAAGCATACCATCCTGAAATTAAATGACAAATCGTTTTTAATATCATTACTATAATAATTCCTATCGGTATTTCAATTTTATTAACTTTAATTACCGGAATCAAACCAATCAATCCAACTATTGCCATTGGCAACAAGTAATCAAAAATAACTGATAACGGTCCATAAAATGTCGCTAAACCCAAAACAAAATGTAATCCTACGCATACAAGTGATACAATTAAACCATAACTTGCTCCCATTAGATAACTACATAACATCAATGCTACTAAAGAAAAACTAATGTTTCCGCCATTTGGCATTGTAGGTGTAAATTGTGTTAGGTATTCTAAAACAAGTTGTAACGCTGCAAAAATTGCCATATAAGTCATTGTTTTAGTAGTAAGTTCAAATTTTTTGTTTTTCATTCTTTGTTTCCCCTTTCATAAAAAAGAGCCAAACAAAATTAAAAAAAGCTTTTTTACAAGCGTAAAAAAGCAAATAATTTTAAAATTGCTCTCTCTACGCTGGCATTACCCAGTTCAGATAATAAGGGACAAGGTATAACCTTTCTCAGCAAACTGCGCCCCTGGCTCATCTATATTATAAGATTTATTACTAAAATTTCAAGAAAAATTATAAAGCTCATGCTTTTTTATAGATATTTTATGAAATAATGATATAATGACCATAGATTAAGGAGGCTGTATAAAAATGGCAAAAGTTATTTCTGTAAATGCAGGTAGTTCATCATTAAAATTTCAATTATTTGAAATGGATGACGAATCTGTAATTACATCTGGAGTGATTGAAAGAATTGGATTAGAAGATTCAATCTTTACTATTAAATATGATGGTAAAAAAACAGTTACAACTAGTCCTATTAAAGATCATAAGGTCGCAGTAGAACTATTATTAGATACCTTAATTGAAAAAGGCATCGTAAAAGATTTAGATGAAATCAAGGGTGTTGGACATCGTGTCGTTCAAGGAGGCGCATATTTTGATTCATCAGTTATCATTAATGAAGATGTTGTAAATAAAATTGATGAATTAAAATCATTAGCACCACTTCATAATCCAGCTCATTTAACTGGATACTATGCATTTAAAGAAGCAATTCCTAATGCTGGAGCAGTAGCTGTATTTGATACTGCATTTCATCAAACATTAGAACCAAAATGTTATATTTATCCAATTCCATACAAATATTATACTGATCATAAAGTGCGTAAGTATGGAGCTCATGGTACAAGTCATTATTATGTTTCTAGACGATGCATTGAAATGTTAGGCAATCCTGAACATTCAAAAATTATTGTTGCCCATCTAGGTGCTGGTGGATCTTTAACTGCAATTAAAGATGGTAAATCAGTAAATACATCTATGGGATTTACACCTCTTGCAGGAATTATGATGGGAACACGTAGTGGTGATGTTGATCCTTCAGTAATTGATTATCTAATCGAAGAAGTTGGTTTAGATATGAAAGAAGTTATTAAAATATTGAATAAAGAATCAGGATTATTAGGAATTTCTGGTGTTTCTAGTGATTTTAGAGATGTTCAAAATGCTGCAATCGAAGGAAATGAAAGAGCACAATTAGCAATTGATATTTTTTATCGTCGTGTTATTGCTTATATTGGACGTTATTTCATTGCTTTAGGTGGTGTTGATGCTATCTGCTTTACTGCAGGAATTGGTGAAAATTCATTTTTTGCAAGAAAAGGTATTTGTGATTTATTAGAAGATGCTTTAGGAGTTGAACTTGATGAAGACGCCAATGTTAATGGTAAAGGTGATCGTTTGATTAGTACTCCTAATTCTAAAGTTAAAATCTTCGTTATCCCAACAAATGAAGAATTAGTCATCGCACGCGATACTAAACGTTTATTAAATTTATAAAAATACATGTAGCAAAAAAATGCTACATGTTTTTAATGATGAAACTTAAAAGTTATTTTAAAGCAACGATTCATGAATCATTGCTTATCGGTATTTTACTTGCAATTGTTGGGGGATTTTTAGATATTTATACTTATCTCTTAAAGGGAAATGTCTTTGCTAATGCACAAACTGGTAATATTGTTTTAATGGGTTTAAAAATTGCTCAAAGTGATTTTATAGGTGCATTATATTATTTACTACCAATCATCGCTTTTTTTCTAGGAATTATTATTAGTGAATATATTAAACATAAATTAACTAATCCTCAATACCTTGAATGGCAACACTTAATTTTGATAATTGAAATAATTATTCTTACAATAATTGCTTTTGAACCAAAGCAATTGCCACACCTAGTTTGTAATATAACAATTGGTTTAGTTTGTTCATTACAAGTTAATACATTTAAAACTACAAACGGTTTACCATATGCTTCAACTATGTGTACTGGTAATTTAAAATCAGCTGGGCAAAAAATATCTGCTTATCTTTTTTTACATGATAAAAATGCTTTGAAACAATGTTGGCGATATTTAATTATTATATTTTTCTTTATTTTTGGAGCAATTATTGCAACAATATTAATCAATTTCTTTGGTCAAATTTCTTTATTATTTTGTTGTTTATTACTTCTAATAACTTTATTAATTTTAATGTATTAGCCTTTTTAGGCTTTTTTTATTTTAACAAATGCTCTTCAACATAATTAATAATTTCTTTACGAGTACTTAATACATTACAAAACGGTTTTCGTAAATCTAATCTTTGCATATCAACACAGCGTATTTCACTTAATTGCAAACGACTTTTCGTCTTTATATTTTCCATCATTACATCAATATCCAATTCAAAACCTGGATTACAACCATTCCCTTTTAATGAAGTACATGGAATAATTAACATCTTATAACCTAAATCTTTTAATATATAACACCAATGGCCATCCATTAATTCTTTAGGAAATCCGCGACCAATATTGAAATATGCAAGTTGATGAATTTTAGGACGGAGTTTTAAATGATAAAATGTATTTTCACTATCACGCCCTTGTTCTTTTACCAAATGACAATAAAAATATTCTAATTGATTAGTTAAATGTTTTAATGAGCAACTATATTTTTCTACATCATAAATACCGGTTTCTTCTAGGTTTTCTAATGATTTACTTATTTCAACTAAGTTATCATGAACACTCATTTCGATCTCCTCCTATTATCTTTTACATTAGTAATTCTAAAATTACTTATATTATTTACATTTTTTTAATATTTATGCTTTTATATTATTGATTTATTAAAAAATGCCAAATAAAAAGGATTGATTTCTAAGAGTCAATCCTTTTTAAAATATTAATTAATATTCAATAAATTAAGTTTGTTTCATAAATCATCTTTTAATTATACTAAAATACCATTACAATGATCAATTTCATGTTGAATAATTTGTGCTAAATAATCTTTAAAAGTTCTTGTCTTTTTTTTAAAATTAAGATCTAAATATTCAACCGTTATTTTATGATAACGTAATGCTGGCGTTAATGTTTCATGACAGAGACAGCCTTCATTTGTTTCATATTTACCAGTTGCCTTAGTAATTAAAGGATTAATCATCACTAAATACTCACCATCATTTTCAATTACAATTATTTGCTTATTATAACCAATCATATTAGCAGCCATTCCAACACACTTATCTTTATTTGCTTTAATTGTGTCTAAAAGATCTTCAACAATATTTAAATCCTCTTTTGAAGCTTTTGATGATTTTTGGCTTAATAATAATTTATCTTTTACAATTTTCTTAATCATATCTTACTCCTTATACTAATTGTTTATTCATCCATTTACCACTATAATAACGCCATATAAATAAAATACTGCGCACTATCCAATCAATAAACATTGCAATCCATACCCCTAATAATCCATAGTTCATATATCGTCCAATAATATAACTAAAACAAAATCTAAAAATCCACATTGAAGCTGCTGAAACAAACATTGTAAATTTTGCATCATTTGAAGCTCTTAAGGCATTTGGAAAAGTAAATGCTAATGGCCAAATTGTAACTGCAAAAATTGTATGAATAAAAATACATTGGTATGCTAAATCAAGCGTTTCTTTTGAAAGAGCATAAAATTTTAAAATTATTGGTGTAAAAACTAATAACACAGCTATTAAAACTGCCATTGTAATATATGTAATCTTCATTAATTTTTTTATATAATATTTTGCTTGGCTATAATCATTAGCTCCTACACATCTCCCTACTACAGTAACCATGGCAAGCGACATTGCCATTCCTGGAATAATTTGCATCTGGGCAAGATTATTAGAAACAGCATTAGCTGCAATTGAATATGTTCCAAAAGAAGCAATTAAACTTTGCACTAGTATCTTACCAAATTGAAACATACCATTTTCTAAACCTGAAGGAATCCCAATTGTAAGAATCTTTTTTATATAGGTAAAATCAAAATGCCAATGTAAATAATTATCGATATATAATTCATTATTCTTATGACTTAGTGTCTTTAAAATAACAGTACAAGCAACCATTCGTGCAATTAAAGTTGCAAGTACAGCTCCAAAAACACCCCATTTAAAACCAAAAATAAATACTGCATTTAATCCAATATTGATAACATTCATAATTGCACTATTGATCATTGAAATCTTAGAATTTCCCATCGTTCTAAATAATGCTGCTCCAGCATTATATAAAGCAATAAAAGGATAAGAAATTGCTGAAAATAGAAAATAAATTTCAGCATTTTTCATAACATTAGCTTCAACATGTCCAAAAATAAGCTGTAATAAAGAACTGTTAAATACAATAATAACTATCATTAATATACTAGATAGTAAGGCAGTAATTAAAATCAATTGCTTAGCAGAATATTGAGCTTTTTTTATCGAACCTTGTCCAATAAACTGTGAGGCTACGACAGCTCCTCCAGTTGCAAGCGCTGAAAAAATATTGATTAATAAAACATTAATCCCATCAACTAATGATACTGCTGACACAGCTGCTTCACCAACACTTGCAACCATTACCGTATCAAAAAAGCCAACTAATATTACTAATATTTGTTCAATTATTAATGGGACTATCAGTTTTTTTAAATCTTGGTTACTAAATAACATTAAATATCCTCCCAATGGGGTTTATTATATACCCATTTTGAATTATTTTGTATTATTTATTGTAATAAGTTGCTTAATTTCTTGATTATTTAGTTTTCGATAATCACCTATAGATAGATTATTATCTAAATTTATTGAAGCAAACATAACTCTTTTTAATTCTAGTACTTTGTTATTACATGATAAAAACATTTTTTTAATTTGATGATAACGGCCTTCATTAATTGTAAGATAACAATGATAATCATCAATTATTTCTAAATAACTTGGTTTACATTTTACTTGCTGATCTATTATAATTCCATTATTAAATATTTCAATTAAATCATCAGTTAATTTATTTTTAACTGTGACATAATATTTTTTATCAATATGATTTTCAGGTAATAATAATCTTTTTGATAATGTTTTATCGTTTGTAATTAACAATAACCCTGTTGTATCAATATCTAATCTTCCTAAACAATAACAATCATCTTGATCAATTAAATCAATTACACATTTATATTTTTTATCATGATTAGCACAAATATACCCTTTAGGTTTATTTAACATATAATAAACAAATGGCCACATTAACACAATATCATCAAAAACAATAATATCATCAAATTCAACTTGATATCTTATATCTTTAATAATTTGATCATTAACTTTAATTCGACTTGATTTAATCAAATTTTTACATTTATTTACATTACCTAAATTACAATACATTAAAACATAATATAAATCTTTAATAACTATCACCTCAATCTTCAAATAAAATATTAATAATAACTGACACTATTGCAAACAAAACTCCAGCTATTGGCCAAATAATCCAACTATGTCCCCAATCATTACTTACTAAACTATATCCTAAATATATCGCTAAAGACAACAGCCAATAAACACTACTGATAGTATCTTTAATCTTTTTATTTTTACTTTGTTTACTATTTTGACAGTTTTCTTTTAAAAGTAAATTCATACTTTCATAATTAATACTAGCGACTATAAAAAAATTAACCCCTAATCCTACTAATATTAATAACAATGCAACCATTTTTAAAATAAACAACTCATCATCTAAAACAACAATACCTAAAAATAACGGTAATACCGACAAAATACAAATAATAGTTCCTAAAATATTATATTTAACATAAATATCATGATATTCTTTTTTAATTGACTTACTACTCCCCTTACCCCATATTCAGTATCAAATAATTCATTTTCTATATAATCAAATTTCTTAGTCTTTTCTTCACAATATATAAATATCCCCGTAGCAATTGCAACCAAGATCATTAAAATACTTAATCCTACTGCTGTAGCAAGATTTTCAGCTATTATCTTATCACCCAAACTTAATAAAATAAATAACCAAACCGGTGAAATAATACAAAGAAAAACTCCTAATGCCATCAACTTTGCATTTGTATGTTTTATATTTAAAAATTCTTTAGCTTCAGTTAAAGTAACTTTTCTAACTTTTAAATCAACATCTTCATTTAAAAACTCTTCTTCAATTTCATCTTTAATTAAATAATCTGTAGTTACTCCAAATATCTCGCTTAATAAAATAATTTTTTGTAAATCAGGAACAGATTGTGCCCCTTCCCATTTTGATATTGACTGTCTAGTTACATTTAACTTTTGAGCTAACTGTTCTTGTGACCACCCATTCTTTTTTCTAAGTTCAATAATTTTATCTGCTAGTATCAAACTCATTACCTCCAATCTATTTACAAAATAAATATAGCTCATTTTCTAGTTACTTACTATCAATTTAACTAGTCAATTAGCGCAACTAACAGTTGCAACTAATAAATATATCTTAATTATACATTATTTGACTTTTAAAAAATCATTTTATTATAAATAACATATTAATATAATTAAATTTTGTTTAGATCTAAAAAATCCTGACATTTGATAAATTAAAATGCACTTATAAAAAATCATCTGCACAATATATACAAATGTGCAGATGACGATTTAAAAATTAAATTCATAAGTTGTCACTTTCATATTTTTTATATGCTTTTTTTACATCAAAATAGACAATAACAGGGATAGCAATATCTAAAAATATCCAGAATGTAAAATTATGTGTATGTATATTAAAAATTAAATCTATGATACTTATAATAGCTATAATAATCCAAATACATTCCCTTCTTAATGCTTTTTTTAATGTATTCTTATCATATTTTTTATACATGTTATCTCCTCTCTTATTGGTATTTTCTCATCCATTCCGTAATTTCTTTTTTTGGATTATTCCAATCTGTGATTAATAATTCATCTATTATTTTTCCATTGCTTACATAATAAAAGATTGGAACCGCCTCTAAAGTAGGAAAAAAATTTTTTAATTGTTGAACATCTTTAATAGATGGATTTTCTTTAAATGAGTATTCATAAAATAAGGGGTTATTATCGAAATCTAATTCCTCTACTTTTTCACAATATACACATCCTTTTTTAGTGAACTTAATAAAAAAATTCTTTTTGTCACAAAACAGTTTTGAAATTGTCTGAGTATCAGTTATTTTTAAAACTTCTTGTTTACTTGGATTATATAAGACACAAATAAAGCATATAAACAAAATCGATACTATTAATCTAATATAAAATTTTTTATGCATAAAACCCTCCGTTATGAAATAACTATTGTTAAGCATAAATTTATCTTATATTTATTACATTTTAGTTACAGTTGTTACCCAATATACATTAGGATATGTATTACATTGTTGTGAATGTGCAGGTACACAATTAGGATTTTTCTTTAGTGTAGAAACTGCTTTATATTTAACATTAGGAACTAATGAATTTAATAAAGTTTGACCAATTTTGCTACATACATTTTCTCCACTGATTGCTTTAACAAGTTTACACACAGTTTTTCCTCCTTGTATAACTTTCATAACAATTCCTACAATTTCTTTAAAAGCCCCCTTTGTTTTTAATGATGGCTGTAAAGTTTTTTGTTCTTCCGGTGAAAGACTTCTATATAATTTAAAATTCCCATCTTTCTCAGAAACTAATACAGATATTACCTCATCTTCAACAATATATTCCAATATATCACTTTCTTTTATTTCTTTGTTTTCTGAGTTTTCAATACTCTCAATAAAAATTTGAAGCATTTGCTTATCAGCAATTTCTTTGCTTTCTTTTGCATAAATTGACATATTAGATGAAATAGATAATGATGCAATTGTTAAAAATATTGACATTGTGAAAATTAAAACCTTTTTCATAAGTTTACTCCTTTTACTAAACAATAAATTTTATGCAAACTTTGATTAAATTTATAATATTGTTTATAAATAGAAAACGTTTTCTAAATTTAGTATATAGATATTTTTTAATTATTTCAATATTTTTTTAATACTATTGTAAAAAAATATTGAAGTAGTGTTTGGAGAATATATATTATTGTTATATAATTTTATTATTATAGTAAATTTATACAATAATAATTGAAAAATACAGACAACAATGTTATTATAATTTTGAAAAGTTAAGGTGATAATAGTGGAAGTAGAATTGTTAACAAAAAAAGAGCAAGAAGTAATGGATGTTCTTTGGAATAGTACAGAAGAAATGTCTACTAATGATATTAAAATTACAGCTCCCGAATTAAATAATTATACAATACAGCAAGTAATTAAAAAATTATTAAAAAAAGGATTTATTAAAGTTTCAGGATTTGGATATACAAAAAATGCTTTAACAAGAAAATATATTCCAACTCTCTCCCAAGCAGATTATTTGCAAAAATTAGTAAATGAAAAGGGAAGTTTACAATTTGTTACAAATTATATTAAAAGCAGTGATGATTTAGACACTTTGGCTTCTTTAGAAAAAATGATAAAAGAGAAGCTTAAAGAAATTGAGGATTAATAAAAATTATGAATATTTCAATTACATCAATATTTATTGCTTTAATAACAAGTACATTTTTAATATTATTGTTGAATTATATTTTATCAAATAAAAAATATTATAAAAAATTACGATTAGATTTTTTATCAATATTGATTTTTATTATAATTCTAAGATTGTGCTTTCCCTCAGAATTTTTTTATACAATCACAATTGAAGCACCTTTCTTTATGAATCCAATAATAACTTTTTTTAGACTTAAAGTAATAAAAGAAATAACTGTTTTTAATATTCTTACAATTATTTGGATAATTGGATGTATGCATAAACTCAGACAACTATATTGCCAAATAAAACAAACAAATTATTTATTTGAACATATCAAAAAATCAAGTAATCAAATGAAAATTTCTGACTTCTTACCAAATTATATCGGTAAAGATTATCCTGTATTTTTAACAAATTTAGTACCTTCACCCATGGTTTTATTATTCAAAAAAGCCATCCTAGTTCCTAATATAAAATATACTGAAATAGAAATCTCTAATATACTGCATCATGAGGCTACTCATTTAAATCAATGTGATGCTTTGATTAAAAGATTTATACAAATTCTAGTTATTTTATATTGGTGGTTTCCATTAATTTATGTTTTGGAAAAACAAATTAATTTATTCTTAGAAATGAGAATAGACTCTAAAGTATCTAAAAAAATGACAAAAAAAGAAAGTCTTATATATTTGAAAACATTATTATCAGTAAAAAGTAAAACTCTAGAAAATAATATATTTCCTTTTTCACAAATTTCTTCTTTTACTATATTTGAAAATAAAAATATAGTAAAATTTCGTATTGAATATTTTTTAGAAGGAAATTTTAAATACAAAACAAAAAAACCAATACTTTTTTTACTGTTTATTTTGTTAATTTCCACAAATTTAGTTATTTTTGAACCATCTTATAACAATGAGCCTTTTTTAGAAGGAACTTATGAAGCTGATAGTTTCGGTCATATTTTACATAAAAAAGACGGAACTTTTTGGCTTGTATTAAATGATGGCACTATTTCTGGTGAAATAACAAATTTAAAAGATTCTAGTTTATCAAATTTAAAAATTATTGAGGAGTAATTATTGATGAAAAAAATCATTTTAACAATTAGTACGATATTAATCTTTTCTATTGTACCAATTTCAGCTAGAGAAGATATATCATCAAATATAAAAAATATACAATACACACAAAATTTAATACAAAAAAAAGATGTTTTAGTTTGGAAATACAAATCTATTAATGGTAAAATGTATAAACGTTTATATAATAAAACAACAGGTAAATGGGTAGGAGACTGGATTAGAGTATAATTAGTAATTTATTTTACAATAAAAATAGCAAGTAATTAAATTCAATATCAGTCTTTTTAATAAACAAAATTTTATATCATATGATAATCAGTTAATAAATATTTTATTTAGAAATTTAAATAATGTTACTTAATTGATGAAGATTATAACAAAATAACTTTTTAAGAGGTTGAAATTTGTTTTCAACCTCTTTTTTTAATAAAAAAAGTTCTTACTTTATTTTTGATAAATCTGTTATATATTATTCTTTTTTGCTTTTTGAGATTGAGTCTAGAACCTTACTTCTTAAGATGAAAAGCAGAATTATGCTTTCATTATGAATAATCAAAAACAAAAAGAAAATGCGACAAATATAAAAGGCAGAAACCAGTGATATATTATTTCACTATATTCCTACCTTTATTTGATACTTGACCACTAGGGTTTTAAAGCAAAGTCATCTTTCATCTTAATTTAAATTAAAATAAATTTTCTTTTTACTATTATTTATATTTTAATCTTACGATATTTTCAATATGCGTAGTATGTGGAAACATATCGACAGGTTGACACATGTCTACTTGATAATTAAATTCTTGTAAATATTTTATATCTCTAGCTTGAGTTGCAACATCACAAGAAATATAAATTATTTTACTTGGTTTAGCTTGAATTAAATAATCTAAAAATTCTTTAGAACACCCTTTTCTTGGTGGATCAACAAAAACAACATCAAGATGGATATTATTATTTACTAATTCAATCATATATTTTCCAGCATCATCACATTTAAACTCCGCATTTTCTATCTTATTTAACTTAGCATTATTTCTAGCATCTTTTATTGCTGTATCAACAATTTCAACTCCGTATACTTTCTTTACATGTTTAGCTAATGATAATGCAATTGTTCCAATCCCACAATAAGCATCTAAAACAACATCATCATTTGATAACTTAGCAAATTCAATTGCTTTTTGATAAAGCTTTTCTACTTGAATTGGATTAACTTGATAAAATGATTTAAGTGATATTTTATATCGATTATTCAATAAATCATCGTAAATAAAACCATCACCATATAATATAACTTCTTTATCACCTAAAATAACATTATCAGTACGATGATTTATGTTTTGAATTACTGTTTTAATCATTGGAAATTCTTTTGTAATTTCAGTAACTAACTTATCTACATTATTTATTTTACTAAGATAACTAATTAAAACTAACATAATCTCGTTACTGTGATAACCATGTTTAGTTAAGATATGTTTTATATTTCCTTGATGAGATAGCTTATCATAGGGATAAATTTTATATTTTCCCATCAACTCTTTTACACGTTTTGTGATTTGATTAGATAATTTATTTTGAATAAAACATTCATCACATGGAATTATCTCATTTGATTTTTGTTTATAAAAACCTGTAACCAAATTATTTCCTTTTATTCCTATTGGCATTTGTACCTTATTTCGATAATACCATGGATCTTCCATCATTAAACAATCATTAACTTCAACAAAGCAATTACCAATTCTTTCTAAACAATCTTTAACTCTTTTAGTCTTAAATAACATTTGTCCTTCTTGATTCAAATGTTGTAATTGACATCCGCCACACGGTTTAAAAACTGAACATTTTGGTTCTACCCGATATTTAGATACATTATCCAATTCAATTAATCTTGCAATCGCATAATTCTTTAAAACCTTAATAACTTTAAGTTTCCCAGTTTCACCAACTAGCATTCCTTTTACAAAATAAGTAAAATTATCAACTTTTACAACCCCTTGACCATCATGAGTTAAATCAATACACTCTCCATAAAAATAATCATTTTTCTTCATCTTTTCCTCCTAAAAAGACGAGCAATGCTCGTCTATTGGGTTTGATCTTTCTTTAAAACTTGATCCGTAGTTTTTTGATCAACAATATTTGCACCAGTAAAACTAATTTCATCACTACCTGGATGTTTTGTTCCAAAAATAGGGAAATTACTATCGCCATTACTAGTTAAAACAAATTCAACATTATACTGTCCCCTACCATTAGCCATTCCAAATAAATCACTATACTGACTTTCTTCATTACTTTTATGATTACCTAATGTATCATCTAAAGTATGTAAGGCATTAGTAGCTAATTGTTTAGCACTATCAGAAGTAGTATTATCAATAAAGTTCATTGTAATTTTAATAATACGACAATCAACCTCAATTTCAACTGCATCAATATTTGGATCACTTTTAATACTATCCTCTACATTATTTAACTTATCTTTATCAATTGCAATTAAGGAAGCACAACGATCTCCATAAACCGGTCCATCATTTCCTCCAGCAATAAATACATAAACCACAAATACAGTAATTAAAGCTAACAAAACTAGTACAAGATAACGCTTCTTAAACTTTTTCTTTTGTTTATTGCTTTTTTTCTTTTGTTTAGATTTTTTCATCGGTTTTTCTTCTCTATCTAAAGATTTACTAGTATCTTCTTTAATATTAGTTGGTTGTAAGTCTTCTATTTCATCATCAAAAACGAATCTTTTATGAGACATATCTAGTTCCTCCTTCAACCATTGTATCAAATATTAAAATATTTGTACATTAAGAAATTCTTTCTTTTAACAACTCAATTAATAACTTACTAGTAAGTCCAGGATTAGCTTGACCACCAGTTTTCTTCATAATCTGTCCAACTAAGAAACCTACTGCACGATCTTTACCATTACCATAATCCTCAATTGATTGTGGATTAGCATCTAAAACTTCATTAATAATTTTAGTCAAAGCTTCAGGCGAAGAAATTTGTTTCATATTATTCTCTTCAATAATCACCTCAGGATCTTTCCCTTCAGCCATCAATATTTCAAAGACCTTTTTACCCTGTTTACTAGAAATCGTACCATCTTGAATATAATTAATCATTTTAGCCAAATACTCTGGTGTCAATAATGTATCACTTATGATTAAATTATTTTTATTTAAATAAGCCTGTACTTCTCCTAATAACCAATTACAAGCTATCTTATAGTGCTCAGTATAAGAAACAATACTGTCAAAGAAATCAGAAATTTCCTTTGTTTGAACCAAAATCAAAGCATCAGTTTTTGGAATCTTATATTCATTAATATAACGTTCTACTCTTGATTCTGGCATTTCTGGAATATTAGCAATAATATCTTGTACCCATTGATGATCTAAACGAATTGGTAAAATATTTGGTTCTGGATAATATTTATAATCAACAGCATCACCTTTAGCACGCATTACTACTGTTTCTTTTTTATCTTCATCAAAGCGACGTGTTTCTTGGAGAACTTGTCCTCCAGTAATTAATACTTTTTCTTGTCTTGCAACTTCATATTCAATTGCTTTTTGAACGTTAGAAATACTATTTAAATTTTTAATTTCGGTTCTAGTCCCAAATTTATCACTACCAAATGGACGAATTGAGACATTGACATCACAACGCATTGATCCTTCTTCCATTTTTGCATCACTAACATCAGTAAATAATAAAATTTGTCTTAATTTTTCTAAATAGGCTGCTGCTGCTTTACCACTTCTAATTGTTGGTTTTGTAACAATTTCAATTAGCGGAATTCCTGCACGATTGTAATCAATTAACGAATAATCATCGAAATGGAATTGTTTAGCAGTATCCTCTTCCATATGCAATCTTTCAATTTCAATTACTTGTTTTTGTCCATCAACTTCAATATTCATAGTTCCATTACGTCCGATTGGTCTTCGATCTTGAGTAATTTGGAAACCTTTAGGTAAATCAGAATAATAATAGTTTTTACGATCAAAACATACTAATTCATCAATTTCCATATTTAAAGCACCACATACTCTAATTGCAAATTCAACACCAGATTTATTTAAAACCGGCATTGCTCCAGTCATTCCCATATCAACAATGTTAACTTTAGTATTTGGAGCTTCACCAAATGATACAGGGGATCCTGAAAACATTTTTGATTTTGTTTTAAGCTCACAATGAACCTCTAATCCAATAACTACTTCAAAATTCATCTTTCCTACCCCTTTCTTGAATATTGATTAGCAAAGCCTAAAGCTTGTTCCAAAGCATATGCTACATTAAATACTGTTTGTTCTTCAAATAAACGTCCCATTAAATTAACTGCAATCGGCATTCCTTCACTAAAACCTGAAGGCAGTGATAAACTTGGTGTTCCTGCAAAATTTCCTAACGCTAAATGATTTTCTAAAATGATATATTCATCAGATAAACGATCATCATTAGCATCGTCTAATTTAGGAGCAACACTACCACCATTAGGAGTTAAAATAATATCGTAATCTTGATAAATTTTATTTAACTCTGCTACAATCAAACGTCTTACACGTTGAGCTTTTCTAAACATTTTTTCTTGATTTTCAGTTGCTAATGCAAGATTTCCTAAAATAAAACGACGTTTTATATGAGCACCAAAACCATCTGTACGAGAATTAATCATTACCTCATCAGTTGAATTACCAGGTTGACGATCACCATATTTAATTCCATCTAAACATGAATGGTTACTTGTTGCTTCACTATTTGCAATAATTGTATATGTAGGTAAAATAGCTCTAGCTAAATGATTTGGAATTTCTACTTCTTCTACAACTGCACCTAATTGTTTAAACGTATTAACAACATGATCAAAATTATTTTTTATATCATCATTTCTAATTTCATTGCTTACTGTTTTTAAAACAGCAATTTTAATTCCTTTAATATCACTATTTAAGTCTTTTAAATAATGTGGTACCGGACGATTACTTGATGTCATATCACGATCATCACGACCCGCTAATGCTTCAGTAACAATCGCCATATCACGAACATTACGAGTAAAAGCTCCAACATGATCTAGACTTGAAGCATAAGGAATAACTCCAAAACGTGAGATTCTTCCCCATGTTGGTTTAAATCCAACTACCCCACAAAAACCAGCTGGTTTACGAATTGAATCTCCAGTATCACTACCTAATGCAAATGGTACAAGACCACACCCTACAAGGGCAGCACTTCCTCCAGATGATCCACCAGCAATTCTACTTGAATCCCATGGATTAAACACTGGTCCTGTTACAGCAGATTTATTTGTTCCTCCCATTGCCAATTCATCCATGCTAGCTTTACCAACTAAACTAATTCCTTGATTATATAACTTTTCTACAACAGTAGCATTATATACTGGAACATAATCTTCCAACATCTTACTAGATGCCGTAGTTTTAATCCCTTTAGTATTATAATTGTCTTTAAATACTGCAGGTATTCCTTTTAAAAGTTCATCTTCTTTTACATCTAATCCATTAATACTATTTAATGCTTCATCTTTAGTAATTGTTACAAAAGCATTTAATCTTTCTTGTTGTAAAATTGCTTCTTCAAATAATTCTTCATAATATTTATTTAAATCTATCTCTTTATTAACAATTAAATTATGTAATTCTTCAATTGAATATATTTCCATTATCCCACCACCTTTGGTACCTTAATTTGATTTTCTTGAACATTTTTTGCATTAGCTAATGCATCTTCTAAACTTATTACATCAACTGGATTATCTTCACGTAAAAAACTTGTTTCAATTTCATAAGGATACGCTAATGGTTCAACACCAGTTGTATCAATTTTTTCTAACACCGCTACATGATTCATAAAAATATCATACTCTTCTACAAGTTCAGCCATTTCTTGATCACTAATATTAAACATAGTCTTTAAGCCTAGCTTCTTTAACATTTCTTCTTTACTTTCCATAACTTTCTCCTAATATAATAAACTACTTTTTGCCTCTTCGCCTTTATTTCTAATAATAATTGCTTCTAATTTATCTTGTGAATATACTAATACTTTAACGTCAAAACCAGTAAATTGACTATCAATTTCATCTGCAGCTGTAGAAACCAAATAAATTAGTTCCTCATATGTTTTTACATTAACATTTAAATTAATATTCATTGATTGAATTGTATTATCTTTATATCGACCATATCCAATTACTCCAACTGCTTCAGTAGAAGCTTTTTTCATATTACTTTTAAATATTTCAAATTGTGAGGCAACTTCTTCATCTGCCAAAGTTGCTTCTTCACTAGAAAACATATAATTACGATAATTTAAAGTTTCGATATTTCCAACACTACCATTACAGTAACTCTTTAAAATATATCGACCATCAATTGTACTTTCATTAGTATTGGTTGAATAATAAACACAAATATTAGCAGGGAGATCTTTTAAATCTTTTTTAGTTTGTAAATAATCATAAAGCCTGCTAATTGTTTGACGACCATATTCTTCAACTGTTTGATCATCCATAGAAGTTGCTAAACGTGAATTATCTTCATTACGAGGATCAATTACAATCGCAAATGAAATACCGCTTATTACATACTCATCACCTTTTCTTAAATAATAATCTTGTTCATGAACAGTAGAAACCATAATTGGGTTTTGAATTCCTCCTACTGACTCACCTCTTTGAACCTGTAGAGTATGCGGATATTCTTTAGGATCACTAGAACGTCTAAGTAATTTATCCATATCTTCATTTTTTAAATATTGCCCAGATGACATATAATAATCATCTGTTGAAAAATGTTCTGTCGATAAAACTTGTAACTCTCTACCTATCGTTTGAAAATCACTAGTTTGTCCAAAAGAAGTATAATAATTATCACGATTTAAATTTGTATTAAAATTAACTACTCGATAAAAAGTATCATCTAAACTATCAGTAGTCGAAACATCATTTGCCGTTTGATTTTCAACTTTTTCTTTTGCATCATGACATCCTGTAAGTAACAAAGTAAAAATTAATAAAATAGCCATTTTCTTCATCTTACAATTCCTCCTTGTACTAGTGCATTATAACATTATTTTTACTACTTAACCATCTCAAATAAAGTTTCTTCATCAATTATCTTAACATTTAGGCTTTGTGCCTTTATCAATTTACTTCCCGCATTTTCTCCAGCTAATAAATAATTTGTTTTTTTAGATACTGATCCAGAAACTTTACCACCATGCTTTTCGATTATATCACTTGCTTCTTTTCTTGACAAAGTAGGAAGCGTTCCTGTAACAACAAAAGTCATGCCAGCAAAACGATCATCATTATCATTATCTTCAATGATTTCCATATTCACCCCATAATTTTTAAGCTTATTAACTACTTTACGATTATCCGGATTCTTAAAATAATTAATAATGGCCATTGCGCTAATATCACCAATATCATTCACTTCTATTAACTGAGCATAACTAGCATTCATTAAATTTTCAATACTTTTAAACTTCTTCATTAAATTCTTTGCTGCTGATTTTCCTACATTACTAATTCCTAAACTTGTAAGTAACTTACTAGCATCATTATTCTTACTATTTTCAATTGCATTTAATAAATTATCAGTACTCTTAACCAAGCCAATAACTTTTTTATCTAATAACTCTTGGCGTTTATCAATCAAACTATAAATATCACTTAAATCCTTAATATATCCTAAAGATACTAAAGTTTCTACATAAGCTAAACCAAACCCCTTAATATCCATTGCATCTCTTCCTACAAAATTAACAATATTTCTAACTAATTTACTTGGACAACTATGATTGGTACATTTTATATCCGCATTGTTTCCTTCACGAATTGCAGGAGCATTACAAACAGGACAACGATCACCGATCACATAAGGAACACTATTAGCTGGTCTTTTTTCTTTAACTACACATTTAACTTTAGGAATAATTTCACCAGATTTATAAACCACAATCGTATCACCAATACGAATATCTAAATCATCAATGAAATCTTGATTATGTAAAGTAGCTCTTGACACTGTTGTACCACATAAACGAATTGGTTCAAAAATAGCAGTTGGAGTAATTCTACCTGTTCTTCCTACTGAAAGTTCAATTTCTAACAATTTAGTTTCTTTTTCTTCAGGAGGATATTTATAAGCAATTGCCCAACGTGGAACTTTAGCAGTATTTCCTAATTTTCTTCGATCTTCAAAATTATCTATTTTTACTACAGCCCCATCAATATCATATTTCAATTTATCACGATTTTCACCAATTTCTTGAATTGCTTGCCAAACTTCATCAGCCGTTTTACATATCTTATAATTTTCAATCACTTTGATTCCTTGTTTTTTTAAATACTCATAACCTTCACTATGACTAACAAATTGTTTACCACGAGCATCTTGAATATTAAATACAAACATTGATAAATTTCTTTCTTTTGTGATTTTACTATCCAGCTGTCTAAGAGTTCCGGCTGCACAATTACGTGGGTTAGCAAATGTTTTTTTGCCTTTTATTTCTTGCATTTCATTTACTTGATCAAAAGCTTCATTAGTCATATAAACTTCACCACGAACCTCTAAATATTTAATAGATTCTTTTAATGTTTTCTTGACATCTTTTATAACTTTAGCATTAGCTGTAACATCTTCACCTTGTAAAATTCCATCGCCACGAGTTATTGCAACATCTAATTTACCATTTACATACCTTAATGCAAGCGATAACCCATCTATTTTATATTCCACAACAAAGGTTGGATCATCAAGCTGTTCTTGCATGTCTTTAACAAATTGTTCTACCTCTTCTTTAGAAAACACATCTTGAAGTGATAACATTGGTACATTATGCCTTACAAGAACCCCTGCTTCACGTTTAGCTTCACCACCTACTTTTTGAGTTGGTGAATCTTCTGTTATATATTCTGGATGCTTTTTTTCTAAAGCTTTTAATTCTTGCATCATCATATCATATTCATAATCGCTTATTTCTGGATCATCTTGATTATAATAGCGATCATTATGATACATAATTTTTTGTTTTAGTTCATTATATCTATTTAAATCACTCATCTTTTCACTCCTAATCCATAATATTATACCAAAATCAAATTGACTATAAAACAAAAATATATATTTTATCAAAAAACCGACAGTTTGCCGGTTTTTTACAATTTATAAAATCAAATAATTTATATTGTCTTTAAATAGTTTACGATAATCTATCAAAAAAGGGAATTAGTTTGATATTAACTAGTTCCCTTTAATACTATTAATCTTTTTCTTTTTTCTAAGTATTGCAAATCCTGCAACAGATAATAATGTAATTCCTACTAATGTTTCTACTAGTGCTTCATCACCTGTTTTAACACTTGTAGTTGTATCATCATTACTTACTGGTGTGTTTGCAGTATTATTAATTGGTGTACTTGCTGTGTTATCTACTGGTGTATTTGTTTCTAAGCTATTAATTGCTTTTTCTAATACATCTTTTGCACTATTTACTTCTTCTTGAGTTGAATTTGGATTTTCATATACTGCTTTTGCTGTTAATAATGCATTTTCTACTACAGCATATGATGCTTTTGTATAGTTTGCACTATTTAATCCTTCTGCTTGATTGATTAAATCTTCTAATAAACTCTTATCTGGAATTAATCTTAAGTTCAAGAATGCTGTTACTAATTCTTCATATGCACTGTTTACTTCTGGTTGCATTGCATTTTCATCGTTGTATACAGCATTTGCTTCATTTAACTTAGTTTCAAATGTTGCCCATGTATCTGTTGAATATTTACTTGAATCTAAGCCGCTAACTTTATCGATAAATGCTTTTAATGCTGTTTTGTCACCTTTTTCAAAGTCTAACATATGCATTGCACTTGCAAGACGATCAAATGCCACGTTTACTTCTGCCTGTGTTGCACTTGTATCATTGTAAATTGCCTTAGCTTCATCTCTAGCTGCAATGAATTCATCAACTACTGCTTGTACAACATTAGCTAAATCTTCATCAGTGATTGCATTTGCTAAATCGATTGCAATCTTTAATGCTGTTTTATCACTATCAACAACAACTTTTTTAAAGTTAGCTACGTAATTTGCATCAGATGATACAGTGAATTTATATTCTGCATCCATGCTAACTACTTCACCATTTAATGTCCAGTTTACAAATTCGTATCTTTCATTTGGTTTAGCAGTTAATGTTACTTCATCACCTTGTACATAACTATCTTTTTCAGGTGTGATTGTTACAGTTCCCATTGTTTCATCATTACTTGTTGCATTTATTTGATATGTTGTTACTTTATCAAAGCGCATGTAATCAAGATTGAAGTTTCCTGGGTTTACATCACCTTCGCTACGAATTTTAATTGTATTTTTACCAGCCTCTAATTCAACATTTGCAATTGTAACTTCGTTCCAATCACCATTTTTACTACTGTCACCCCATGTAGGAGTTACTTGAATTTCAAAATCATTTTCTTTTTCATCGTTAATATATAATGCTCCTGTTCTTGGAGTGTCATCATATATAGATGAACCTTTTTTACCGCATCCAGCGTTTACTACTAAGTTATAAGTTCCAGCTTCTTTAATATCTACAGTAAATTCAACGTAGTTTCCTACATCTTTCCATCCTGCTACATATCCGCTACCAGAATATCCTTTCCATTCTGTATCTACTCTTAAGCGGTTATTTGCTGAATCTGTGACACCTTCTCCATCTTCTAATTCAAAAAGATCACCTGGATTAATTTCTGGCAATTTTGGTATAAAACTAAACCAGTCAACATCGCATTTAAAATCACTATTTTCTAAAGCAGTAAATTCTAAGTAAATTGGACTTACAGTAGCATCTGTATCTTTTGATGATATTTCATAAGTAGTCCATTCATCATTAGCTGGTATATCCATTGTAGCTAAAATCTTATCACCAACACCATTTTCATATACTGTAAGTTTTCCACCAGTACTGCTCTTTAAGCGAATTTTTACTCCGCCTTTACTTTCACCTTTAACTTCATTAAATCCAAACCATGCACCATCAGTAGTAGTAGAAAGTACTTTTTCGCCACTAGCTACTTGATCTTCAGTGATTTCAAATCCTTCATAACTATTTGCATTTTCAGCTTCGATTTGACTAAATGCATCAACAGAACGATCGATCTTATTGAATGTAAGTGAATCTAGGTTATAATTTCCAGGGTTTCTGTCACCTTCAGCAACAAATCTAAATGTATTGACACCTTCACTCAATGACACATTTTCAATTGTATATTTCTTCCATACCCCTTGTTTTACGCCATTGACTGTTTCGCCCCATTTTTCAGTTACTTCAAATTCAAAGTCCTGTAATTTTTGACCATTTAGATACATTGTACCTTGACGTGGACTGTTATCATATTTAGGATCATTTTTCTTTCCATTGTTGACATTTAAAACTAGATTATAATCTCCTGCTTGTTGTACATCAACAGTAAATTCAAGCGCATCACCTTCTGCTTTAAATCCTTTAGCAAATCCTGTTCCTGTATAACCTTTCCATTCAGTATCAACAGTAAGACTATCACCACTTACTGGTAATAAAGTTGCATCTTCTAATTCATAAACATCACCATCATTAATTTCTTGTGGTGGAAGACTTTCATCTTCTTCACCTAATTCTGGTTCTTTTTGTACAACTTCTAATAATTTAACATTAATTTCTTTACCAGTATCTTCAGTTTTTACATATACAATGTTATTTTCACTATCTAGCCAATATGCTTCTGAAGCAGCATTATATTCATCTAATGAATTAACACGACTAATATCACTACCGTTAATAGTAACATTTCCTAATGATTCAATATGATTGAATTTTAAATTGTATGATCTATCTACTGGTGTATATACATCTGCATTTCCATTTACTCGTTCATTGATTTTAAAATCAATTTCACTACCGTTTTCTACACAATCATATGTTGTAGTAGTATAGGCATTTTGTGTAATATATTCACGAGTTTGACCATCATCTTCATATAATGTAAAGCTGCTTTCACCTTTAGCATAAATATCTAATGTAAGTGGATCTAATGGTTTTTCATCAGCGTAGTCAACTTCAGGTCCCATTGGAATAATTGCTCCAGCTTTAACAAATACTGGAATTTCATCCAATTCAGCTGCTACTCTAATTGTTTTTCCATTTTCGCCACCTTCATAGCGTTCACCTGTATAATAGTTATACCATGTTGTTTTAGGTGGTAACCAAACTGAAACAACTGTATCTTTAGTATCAGCAGCAGGTGCTACTAAGAAATAATCACCATAATAATATTGTTCATTTAAATCCCATGCATCTGGATTATATTGGCTACCATCTTCAAGTAGCATTGCACGCATGATTGGGACACCTTGACTATATCCTTGCCATGCTAAAGAATATGTATATGGATATAATGCATAACGAATCTTTAAATTTTCTCTTAAAGTTTCTTGAGCAGTTTGGTTATAATCCCATGGTTCACGCCCATCATGCCCGTGAGTACGCATAATTCCATTCCATGCACCAAATTCAGATACCCAACGTGTATATAATTCATCACTTGGACGTTTCATGAATCCACCTAAATCATGTGAACTTGCCCAATATCCAATTAAGCCAGCATCAATACTAAATCCAATTTGATTAGTTAATTCCTGTGAAGTTGGGTTAATATCTCCAGACCATGCAGTTGCATAATGTTGTCCAGCATAACTTCCACGAGTTATAAACATTGGACGGCTTTGATCTGTATATTCTTGCCATGCTTCATAAGCACCTTTAGATGAAAACGTTGGAGCTGTATTACTTTTTAATACATCAAATTCATCCGGCCAGAACCAATCACCATAGCCAGTTGTAATAACGCTATCCATGTACGATTTTACCCATCTTGCTTCATTTTCTGGTTTGTATAATTCAGCTCCTCCAGAAGCTTCAGGTGTTCCTGCATTATTATGTAAACCTACTCTAAAGCCAAGTGCATCGGCTTCTTTAAACATTGCATCAATATCTGGAAACTTGGCCTTATCATTGTTCCACATCTGCTTTCCCCATTTTTGACCGGCACCTGTTTGATTTCCACCATTATCAGCAACATCTCCACGCCATCCATAGTCAAAAACATAACAGTCAGCTGGATAATCTTCATCTCTTAAACGATGTATCCATTCTAAAAATTCTGCTTGCGTCGCATTATCATTACCATATTTAGATAACATAAAACCATGAGCCCATTTTCCATATAATTCCATTCTACCAGTAATTTCAGCATATTCATTTAAAATAGTTTTAAAATCAGGTCCATACATAAAATAATAATCTAAATAATTTTTAGTTTGGAATCCTCCACCATGTTTATAGAATGTAGTATCTTTTTCAATTGTATTTAAGAAAATACCATATCCTACTGTACTCATGAAAAATGGAGCTACAACTCGACCATGAGACATAGAAAACTCAGAAAAATCTTGATTATAACGATTTAAATTACTTCTTCTACCATGATCCCCAGAACCAAATCCAAAAATTCCTCCAGTATTTAAACTGCCTTCAGTCTTTTTAACACCTCTAACTCCTAAATCATCCCAATACATTCCTTGATCATCAGAGTCTTTACTAATTAAATTTCCATTTAAATCATACATTCCAATTCTAAATGGATTTTTTTGTACTCTAATTTCAATTTGATCAGTTAAAATTGAAATATAATCCCCTTTGTCTTCAATTGTTTTATTTACTAATGGCCATTCATTTTTTTGTACCATATAGTATTGTGGATCTTCAGGACGATATCCTTCACTACCATTTAATGACAATTGAACTCTAAGCGTTCTTGCTGTACATAATTCAACTCTTACTTGGGCATTATCTACATTAAAGATAATAATGTTTCCATCATCACTGTCATTAAAATCAGTATAATTTCCAATTTCATTTTCACTTGCAGCCATAACTTCTAAACTTGTAGCTGAAGCAAAAAACGTTGACATACATACAGCTATTGCAAGTATCAAACTTAGACATTTCTTTAATTTTTTCATTTCCTTTCTCCTGTTATGAAGTGACCGTTGTCAAGAGTAAACTTCAATTCATAATTAATTATATTTAATTGTGCTTCAATAGCACCTATAAGCACCTAAAAAAC
>JAGZCC010000008.1 GCA_018369555.1 Thomasclavelia spiroformis | reverse complement strand
CTTTTTTTCTTATTTCCTTCCGGCTCTTTCCTCTTCTTTCGAGTGCCTATTTAATTTATCACATTACTTCCTTTTTGTAAACCCCTTTTTTTCTTTTTTTAGGATATCATTTCTTATAAAAGTATGTACTTCCCCAATTCATATAATGGTAGCGCTTAAACTTAAATTTTTCTTGTAGAATTTAGGATTCTAAATATCATTAAATATTATGATATTTTCAAATGATATCCACTTAGAATAAAGTTTATTATTTATGCATGAATGAAAATAAACATTCGATTTTATATTATCATCATTAATAATATCTTAATATGATAAAGATACTTTTACCAATTTTTCCTACATCTAAGCATTAATATAAAACAGTAATATCATCCAATTAAAAGCAAGAGTCCCAAGAACAAACTTACTATTTAAATTTCGATTAGCTGTACAACTCAGACATTATCATATTAAATATATACCCTAAAATTTTAATGTTTTATTTGCTCTACGTTTCAATACTAGCAAATCACATTTAAAATAAAGCATGAATTGAAAATTCAATCTTATTTTAAAAGTTTCTTTATTTAGAAAATAGATTAACGTCATCGCATCTAATTATTTCAAAATAAAACCTACCTACTTAATTATTGTAAACAGCATCAACGTATATTAAAAATAAAAACACCAACTACAAACATTAAATCATTTGAGAAAAATCCTCATATCAATGCACTTAATCAAATAATTAGACAAGAAATCCTCTAACACGAACTATATTCAAAAAAATTTGATATAAAAAAAGAAATGGCAAAGAAAAATTTATCCCATCAATAAATCATCCTCAAAAACATACTTTTTACTTAAATTCCTTAATAAAACAAAAAACACCAATTCGGTGTTTCTGTTTAAATTTTTTTAGGACATTTATAAATTTGTTTGTCAGTATTTTTTATTGTCGCTTCTTATAATATTTAAGTTATATTCATCCCTTGAAAATCGAACTTAAATCCAAAAAATAAAATTTACTTTTTCAATCACTATCAAAACAATAGCTATAAAACCTTAATCCAATAAATAACATTACTATTTTATTAAAACTTTTTATTTATTATCCAATTTTTTTATATACATCTATAAATTCTTGAGCTAAATCAATCACAACTAACGCAGTCATTAAATGATCCTGTGCATGCGCCATTAATAAATTTAGTGGACTTTTTTCACCTCGAATTTCTGCTTGAATCAATTCAGTTTGCGAATGATGTGCTTCATTTACAGTTTCTTTAGCAGTTTGCAATGATTCCTCTGCTTTTTTTATATCTCCAGCTTTTGCATATTGGATAGCTTCAATCGCCGAACTACGAGCACTTCCACTATTAACAATTAAGTTAATTACTACTTGTTCTTGTTCATCCATTTTTACTTTTTCTCCTTATAACATTTTTCAGACTTATATCTGCTTTTATATTATACCCAACGAACTTTTTATTTTCAAGACCATAAAAAGTAAAAACTAAACCATACACTCACTCAAATATAATAATGTCATAACATATCATAACCTTATTTTAAAAAATCGATTAATGCTTTTTTGTGATTTTTGATTGCGTTACCGACTTAGAATTTTTAATCGACTCATAATTTAATGAATTGAATATTTTGCTTGTAAGAATCGCATAATAGTGATAATTTTCCATCCTCATCTCTTCTTGATTTTTATCGTGCTTAACTCAAAAATAGCTTTTTCTTTAATTACACCTGGTGCCCGTTAAATAAAAAGAGGAGTAAGAAATAAAGATTAAAATTCTTTATTTCTTACAGCCTCTTTATAAAGCAATTATATCAATTGTATTTTTGATATTATTCAATAATATCAGAAATATTTCCAGAACCTACAGTTCTACCACCTTCGCGGATAGAGAATTTAGTTCCTTTTTCAATAGCGATTGGAGCAATTAATTCAACAGTTAATTCAACATTGTCTCCAGGCATAACCATTTCTATACCTTCTGGTAATTCAATAACACCAGTTACGTCAGTTGTTCTGAAGTAGAATTGTGGTCTATAGTTAGCGAAGAAAGGAGTATGACGTCCACCTTCATCTTTACTTAAGATATAAACTTGAGATTTGAATTTTTTATGTGGATTAACTGATCCAGGTTTAGCTAATACTTGTCCACGTTGGATTTGATCACGGTTGATACCTCTTAATAATACCCCTACGTTATCTCCAGATTCAGCATAATCTAATAATTTACGGAACATTTCGATACCTGTAGCAACAGTATTTTGAGTTTCATGAATACCTACGATTTCAAGTGGGTCATTTAAGTTTAATTGTCCACGTTCAACACGTCCAGTAGCAACTGTACCACGTCCAGTAATTGTGAAAACATCTTCAACTGGCATTAAGAATGGTTTATCAGTATCTCTTGTTGGTGTTGGAATATAAGCATCAACAGCATCCATTAATTCATGAATAGCTGGTACCCATTTTGGATCTCCTTCTAATGCTTTTAAAGCTGATCCACGGATAACTGGAGTGTCATCACCTGGGAATTCATATTCATTTAATAATTCACGAACTTCCATTTCTACTAAATCTAATAATTCTTCGTCATCAACCATATCACATTTATTTAAGAATACGATAATATATGGTACACCTACTTGACGAGATAATAAGATGTGTTCTCTTGTTTGTGGCATTGGACCATCTGTAGCAGCAACTACTAAGATAGCTCCATCCATTTGTGCTGCACCAGTGATCATATTTTTGATATAGTCAGCATGGCCTGGACAGTCAACGTGTGCATAGTGACGTGTAGCTGTTTGATATTCAACGTGAGAAGTGTTGATTGTGATACCACGTTCTTTTTCTTCTGGAGCGTTGTCAATTGCAGCATAATCCATTGCTTGAGCTTGTCCATCGTTAGATAATACTGTTGTAATAGCAGCAGTTAATGTTGTTTTACCATGGTCAACGTGACCAATAGTTCCGATATTTACGTGCGCTTTAGAGCGGTCAAATTTTTCCTTAGCCATTTAAGGTTCCTCCTAATTTATATTTTTGTACATATACATTCTAATTTATTTGATTGAAAAAATCAATAAGATTTTGAGTGAAGACTATTCATTCCCACCGTTTTTCTTGATAATTTCTTCTCTGATTGATTTAGGTACTGGTTCATATCTATCAAATCTCATAGTGTAGTTACCACGCCCTTGTGTGAATGAACGTAAATCAGTTGCATAACCGAACATTTCTGATAATGGTACAGAAGCTTGTACTGATACAGCATTTCCTCTTTCTTCTTGTCCTTCAATCATACCACGACGTGAAGAAACATCTCCCATTACACTTCCTAAATATTCAGCTGGAGCTACAACTTCTACAGCCATAATTGGTTCCAAAATTACTGGAGCACATTTTTTACCAGCTGCTTTTAGTGCTAAACTTGCAGCAACTTTATATGCCATTTCTGATGAATCGACATCATGGTAAGAACCATCAAATAATGTTGCTTTAACATCTAATACTGGGTATCCAGCAATCATACCAGTTTCAAGAGCGTCTTCTAGACCTACTTTAACTGAATTAATATATTCTCTAGGTACAGCTCCACCAACTATAGCATCAACGAATTCAAATCCTTTTCCTTCATTAGGTTCGAATTTAATCCATACGTGTCCATATTGTCCACGACCACCTGATTGTTTTACATACTTACCTTCGCAATCAGCAGCTTGAGTAATAGTTTCACGATAAGCTACTTGTGGTGCACCTACGTTAGCTTCAACTTTAAATTCTCTTTTTAAACGATCAACAATTACATCTAAGTGTAATTCACCCATACCAGCGATTACAGTATCACCAGTTTCAGGGTTTGTATATGTTTTGAATGTTGGATCTTCTTCAGCTAATTTAGCTAAACCGTTTCCTAATTTATCTTGATCTTGCTTAGTTTTTGGTTCAATTGCAAGTTCAATAACTGGTTCAGGGAATTCCATTTTTTCAAGAATTACGAAATTCTTTTCATCACAAATAGTATCACCTGTTGTTGTATTTTTGAAACCTACAGCTGCAGCGATATCTCCTGCATAAACTGTACTAATTTCATTACGTTTGTTCGCATGCATTTGTAAGATACGTCCTAAACGTTCTTTTTTGTTTTTTGTTGAATTTAATACATAACTTCCTGCATCCGCACTACCAGAATATACACGGAAGAATGTTAATTTTCCAACAAATGGGTCAGCCATAATTTTGAATGCTAATGCTGAGAAAGGTTCTTCATCAGAAGCATGTCTTTCAATTTCGTTATCGTTTGCATCAACACCTTTAATTGATGGAATATCAGTAGGTGCAGGTAAGAAATCGATAACAGCATCTAACATTGGTTGTACCCCTTTATATCGATAAGCAGAACCACATAATACTGGGAATAATTCTACAGCTAATACTCCTTTACGGATTGCAGCTTTAATTTCTTCTTCAGTTGGTTCTTCTTCTTCTAATACTTTCATCATAAGATCATCATCATATGATGCTGCAGCATCTAACATTTTTGCACGATATTCTTGTGCTTGTGCTAAATATTCTTCAGGAATATCTTTGTAAATTACATTTTCACCTACTGCTCCTTCAAAATACATAGCTTTCATTTTAATTAAATCGATAATACCTTCAAAAGTATCTTCAGCACCGATTGGTAATTGGATAGCTACACCTTGTACCCCTAATCTTTTTTCTAAAGATTCAACAGACATAATAAAGTCTGCACCAGTAGCATCCATTTTATTACAGAAAACAATACGAGGTACTCCATATGTAGTTGCTTGACGCCAAACTGTTTCAGTTTGTGGTTCAACCCCTGCTTTAGAGTCTAATACTGTTACTGCACCATCTAATACACGCAATGAACGTTCAACTTCTACAGTGAAGTCTACATGGCCTGGTGTATCGATGATATTTACACGGTATCCATTCCATTGTGCAGTAGTTGCAGCAGATGTAATTGTGATACCACGTTCTTGTTCTTGTTCCATCCAGTCCATTTGAGAAGCACCTTCATGTGTTTCTCCAATTTTATGAATTTTACCTGTATAATATAGAACACGCTCAGTTGTTGTTGTTTTACCAGCATCTATATGAGCCATAATTCCAATATTACGAGTTTTCTCTAAAGAGAATTCACGAGCCATAATTTTTCTCCTTTCATTATTGTTTGTTGGATATTACCAACGGAAATGAGCAAATGCTTTATTTGCTTCAGCCATTTTATGAGTATCTTCTTTTTTCTTAACAGAAGCTCCTGCTCCATTTGAAGCATCAATGATTTCGTTAGCTAAACGATCAACCATTGTATTTTCATTTCTCAAACGAGAATAATTTACTAACCATCTTAATCCTAAAGTCATTCTTCTTTCCCCAGATACTTCTACTGGTACTTGGTAGTTAGCTCCACCAATACGTCTAACTTTAAGTTCAAGAACTGGCATAATGTTATTGATTGCTTGATCAAAAACTTCCATTGCTGGATTTCCAGTTTTTTCTTCTACTTTTTTAAATGCATCATATAAGATGTTTTGCGCTACACCTTTTTTACCATCAAGCATAATGTTGTTGATTAATTTAGATACAGTTTTAGAATTATACACTGGATCAGGTAGAACGTCTCTTTTTGCAACTTGACCTTTTCTTGCCATTTAATTTTCCTCCTATACTTGATTTTTAAGCTTTTGGTTTCTTAGCACCATATCTTGAACGGCCTTGTTTACGATTATTAACTCCAGCACAGTCCATAGTACCACGTACAATGTGATAACGAACCCCTGGTAAATCCTTAACACGACCACCACGAATTAAAACGACACTATGCTCTTGTAAATTGTGTCCAATTCCTGGAATATATGCAGTTACTTCCATACCATTTGATAATCTAACACGCGCATATTTACGTAAAGCTGAGTTAGGTTTTTTAGGTGTCATAGTAGCAACACGCGTACAAACACCACGTTTTTGAGGTGAATTAGTGATTGTTGGTTTTTTTGCCAATGAGTTATAACCTCTGTTTAACGCTGGTGATTTTGATTTTGTTGTCTTGTCTGTACGACCTTGTCTTACTAATTGATTAATAGTAGGCATTCTTTTTCTCCTTTCTTCAATATCTAAACACACAAATCCGGGTGTTTCACATTTCATAATAAGTAATGCGCCCCCATAACAGGCACCGTAAGTTATATTAATCTATTTATTAAACCATGTCAATATAATTTTGTAATTTTTCTTAAAAAATAACAATTCTTATATATCTTAAATAAATTACTCTTAAACTAAATTTTATGATTATTATAAAATCCTCCCATTATCAATATCATAATACCAATTATAAAATATTGTGTATAAAAATGTATTATATTATTTATTAGAAATGATATTCGCATCAAACGTGATTACAGAAATATGTTTTTATTTTCTTTATTTGATTTTAGTTACAGATTATTTTTATTAGTATCCTCTGCTATATATTCATCATCAAAAAATTAAAGTAATTAGATATCAAACAACATTCGCTCAAAATAAATTTAACTAATCCTACTAATAAAAGCCATCCATATTTAAGATGTGACGTAGTAAAAAGCTAGTTGAAAAATAAATCAGTAAATCTTAGCATTTAGCTCCAACTATAATATAAAGTCAAATAAACTATAGCATATATAAAATCATTAAAAATTTAATACAAATAAATTGAAAAAAATCTTAACTAAATAAATTATTACACATTGAAAACATAAAGAAAATTTATCTAATCTTAAATATTTTAAAGACTTTAATACATTAAATATTACAACTATTCAAGGATTAAAAATATAATTACACCCATTATCAAATACACTAAAACTCGTAATTAACAAAAATATCTACTCATTCAAGTTAAAAATCAACAAGAAAAGTAGGCTACATTATCTTTTTAGCAACCATATCACAAGTAACAGTTTAATTAATTTTTGATATTAGTTAATGACTATCAATTACAATATTGATTTTCATCATCTAAATATAATGATTATCTAATAGACTAAAAGGATTAACCAATTATTAGCTAATCCTTTTACAAATTAATCTGTCATTTAAACAAAACAAATATCTACTCTGCTATACTGCTTTCTTCAAATTCATTATTTATATCAACATCTGATTCATCTTGAGTTGTCTTTGCAATTACTTCTTCTGCTTCTTTTGCTAAGGTTTCCGGTGATTTTAAAGGACCTCGCAAACCTGTTCCTGCTGGTAACAATTTACCAATTAAAACATTTTCTTTTAATCCCTTTAATAAATCCTTTTTACCTTTTATTGCGGCATCTGTCAAAATTTTAGTAGTTTCTTGGAACGAAGCTGCCGATAAGAATGATTCTGTTTCAAGAGAAGCTTTGGTAATTCCTAATAATACAGGTCGTGCAACAGCTGGATGTTTACCCTCTTTTAAAACTTCACGGTTTAACTCAGTAAATGCACTAATATTAACATTTGTACCTGGTAAGCAGCCAGTATCTCCACCTTCAATAACTTTCATTTTTCTAAGCATTTGTTTAACAATAATTTCAATATGTTTATCTGAAATTTCAATCCCTTGTATACGATATACTTTTTGAACTTCTTTAATTATATAATTTTCTACTGTTTCAACATCTGCAACAGATAATAATTCTTTTGGATCAATAGACCCTTTAGTTATTTTATCACCTATATTAATATGATCGCCCACATTACCTCTTATTTTAGCACCATATGGGGCTAAATAACTACGAGTTTCTAATTCATTGGCAACTACAACTTCAATTCTTCCTGCATTATCAATTAAATTAGTTATATTTCCTTCAATTTCACTAATTATTGATTTTGCTTTAGGATTACGCGCTTCAAATAATTCTTGAATACGTGGTAAACCTTGAGTAATATCAGCTCCACCTGCTACTCCTCCATCATGGAAAGTACGCATTGTAAGTTGGGTTCCAGGTTCCCCGATTGATTGAGCAGCCATGATTCCTACCGCTTCTCCTAATTCAACAACATTACCAGTGGCTAAATTTCGACCATAACATTTACGACAAACTCCGCCTTTAGCAATACATCCTAGTACAGAGCGAATTTCAACCTCTTTAATTCCTGCATTAACAATCTCATCTGCTAAAACCTCAGTAATTAATTCACCACTAGAAATAATTAATTCCTTTGTTTCTGGATGAAAAATATCTTTTTGTGAAAAACGTCCAACTAAACGGTCATATAGAGGTACAATAATTGATTTATCATCATTGTTATATAATTCAGTTACAACAAAACCACGATCTGTTCCACAATCATCTTCTGAAATAATAACTTCTTGTGCAACGTCCACTAAACGTCTTGTCAAATACCCAGAATCGGCAGTTTTTAATGCTGTATCAGTTGATCCTTTACGCGCACCATGAGTCGAGATAAAGAATTCAGATGCAGTTAAACCTTCTCTAAATGAAGACTTAATAGGTAATTCCATGGTTTCACCTTTTGGATTTGACATCAATCCACGCATACCTACTAATTGTGTAAAGTTAGATAGTGATCCACGCGCTCCTGAATCTGACATAATAAAGATTGGATTACGATCATCAGCCTCAAATTCTTCTCTAACTACTTCTTGTACCTGATCTTTTACATCTGTCCATAATTTAATTACATTTTGATATCTTTCAGATTCAGTTAATTTTCCTTTATTATAAAATTTCTTAATTTGTTCAAGCTTTTCATCTGCTTCATCAAAGATTTCATATTTAGCTTGCGGTACTTGAATATCATAAACTGAAACAGTAGTTCCTGCAATTGTTGAATAGTAGAATCCTTGATCTTTTAATTTATCAAGCATTAAACTTGTATCTGACATAGCTTGATGCTTAAATACCTCATCAATTATTTTCCCTAATGATTTTTTATTCAACGGTTTAATAATTGGTTGATTTTTAATATGCTCTTTAATATTTGTTCCCATTGGGACAAAATATTTATCAGGTGTTGCAGTTAAATTTTCTGTACTTGAATCATTAATAAACGGAAACTGTCCATCAAAAATATCATTGAAGAAGATTTTACCAACTGTAGTAATTAAATAGCTATTATTTTGACTTTCAGTAAAGGTATTATTTTTTAATGCTGATGCTTTAATTGCCACTCTAGTATGCAATCCAACTGTTTTAGCAAAATAAGCATGATCTACTTCATTTCTATCAGCAAAAACTGTTCCTTCACCTTTACTTTCTTTATCCTCTAAAGTCAAATAATAATTACCTAAAACCATATCCTGAGATGGAGTAACAATTGGTTTTCCATCTTTAGGACCTAAAATATTATTAGATCCCAACATTAATTGACGTGCCTCTTGAATAGCTTCTTCTCCTAATGGAACATGAACAGCCATTTGATCCCCATCGAAGTCAGCGTTAAATGCTGGAGTTACTAATGGATGTAGACGAATTGCACGACCTTCAACTAATTTTGGTTCAAACGCTTGAATTCCAAGTCTATGTAATGTAGGAGCACGGTTTAATAAAACTGGATGTTGTTTAATTACTTCTTCAACAATTGGCCAAATGCGATCATCCATTTTATCAATTAATCTTTCAGCCGCCTTAATATTAGTAGCCAATTGATCTCTAACTAATCCATTAATAACAAATGGTTTAAATAAATTTAAGGCCATCTCACGTGGAATTCCACATTGATACATTTTTAAATCTGGTCCAACAGCAATAACTGAACGTCCTGAGTAATCAACACGTTTACCAAGTAAGTTTTGACGAAAACGTCCTTGTTTTCCTTTCAATGTATGACTTAATGATTTCAACGCTCTTCCACCAGCACCTGTAATAGGTTTAGAGCGACGTCCATTATCAATTAAAGCATCCACTGCTTCCTGTAGCATTCTCTTTTCATTTTGTACAATAATTGATGGTGTTCCTAATTCTAATAATTTTTTTAAACGATTATTACGAGTAATAACTCTACGATATAAATCGTTTAAATCCGAAGTTGCAAAACGTCCTCCATCTAATTGTAACATTGGGCGTAAATCAGGTGGAATTACAGGTAATGCTTCTAAAATCATCCATTCAGGTTGATTTTCAGAAGATCTAAACGCTTCAATTGCTTCTAAGCGTTTCAATAATTTTGATCTTCTTTGTCCTTGAGCTTCTTTTAATTCTTTACTTACTTTTTCAAACTCACTATCTAAATCAACTTGTTTCAATAATGTTTGAATCGCTTCTGCACCAATTTTTGCTTCAAAAGTATGCCCAAATTGTTCAAAACATTTACGATAATCTCTTTCAGATAATACTTGCTTATATTCTAATGGTGTACTTCCTTTATCAATAACAACGTATGAAACAAAATAAATTATTTCTTCTAGTTGTTTTGGTGACATATCAAGAATAAGCCCCATTCTTGAAGGAATCCCCTTTAAATACCAAATATGCGCAATTGGTGTTGCTAATTCTATATGTCCCATTCTTTCACGTCTAACAGCAGATTTAGTTACTTCAACACCACATCGATCACAAACCACGCCCTTATAACGTACTTTCTTGTATTTACCACAACTACATTCCCAATCTTTAGACGGTCCAAAAATTCTTTCACAGAATAATCCATCTTTTTCTGGTTTTTGAGAACGATAATTAATTGTTTCTGGTTTTTTTACTTCACCATAAGACCATTCGCGAATCTTCTGAGGCGAAGCTAAACCAATTTGAATCGCTGAGAATTTATTTGTATTTGCCATCGTAATTCCTCCTATAATGATTCACTTTCTTCAATATCGTTGTCTTCGAAGTCATTGTCCTCAAAGCTATTTTCTTCACATGCGTCGCATTCCTCTACATTTAAATCATCTTCAATAATTTCTTCCAAAACATCGTCATCATTTTTTGGAGTTTCAATCACTTCATCTTTATCGATACTACGTGGAAAACGATGTTCCTCTTCTTCGATATTACGCATGTCAACTTCATTATCATTTTCATCTAATAATCGCACATCTAATGCAAGTGCTTGTAATTCTTTCTTTAAAACTCTAAATGATTCAGGCAATCCTGGTTCAGGTAATGGCTGTCCTTTAACAATTGCTTCATATGTCTTAACTCGTCCAACTACATCATCTGATTTAACAGTTAAAATTTCACGTAATGTATATGCTGCTCCATATGCTTCAAGAGCCCAAACTTCCATTTCACCAAATCTTTGTCCACCATTTTGTGCTTTACCACCTAATGGTTGTTGAGTTACCAACGAATATGGGCCGACTGAACGAGCATGTAACTTATCATCAACCATGTGCGCTAATTTGATCATATACATAATTCCTACAGAAATATTATTATCAAAATATTCTCCAGTACGTCCAGAAATTACTGGTTGCTTTCCATCTTTAGACATTCCAGCCTCTGCCATAATATCTTCTAAATCACTTGGATGTAAACCATCAAATGCTGGTGTAGCAATGTATAAACCTAATTGACGAGCTGCATATCCTAAATGCAATTCAAGTACTTGTCCAATGTTCATACGTGAAGGTACCCCTAGCGGATTTAACATGATATCCAAAGGTGTTCCATCTTCTAAATGTGGCATATCTTCAATTGGTAAAATTTTAGAAATAACCCCTTTATTTCCATGGCGCCCTGCCATTTTATCTCCTTCAGAGATTTTTCTTTTTTGTACAATATATACTTTTACTACTTTATTTACACCTGGTTGTAATTCATCGCCATTTTTTCTTTCAAACACTTTAATATCATGAACAATTCCAGCGCCACCATGTGGTACTCTTAATGAATTATCTTTAACTTCACGTGACTTTTCACCAAAAATTGCTAATAATAATTTTTCTTCTGCTGAAAGTTCTGCTTGACCCTTTGGAGTAACTTTACCAACCAAAATATCTCCTTCTTTTACTTCAGCACCTATCATGATAATACCATCACTATTTAGATTTTTACGAGCATCATCACCAACATTAGGAATATCACGAGTAATTTCTTCAGGTCCAAGTTTTGTGTCTCGACATTCAATTGCATATTCATCAATATGAATTGAAGTATACACATCTTCTTTAACTAATCTTTCAGACATAATTACAGCATCTTCGTAATTATATCCATTCCATTCCATGAAACCAACTAAAACATTTTGCCCTAATGCTAATTCACCCTGTTCCATTGCTGGACCATCAGCGATGACCTGTCCTTTTAATACAGACTCTCCATTTTTAACAATTGGTTTTTGATTAATACATGTACCTGCATTTGAAATTTTAAACTTTGATAAGCGATAACGATGTTCAACACCCTCATCATCTTCAATAATAATCTTTTTAGCGTCAACATATTTTACAACACCATCTTCTCTTGCAACAACAGCTGCCCCAGAATCGCGTGCTGCTTGATGTTCCATCCCTGTTCCAACAAATGGAGTATGTGGATTTAACAATGGTACTGCTTGACGTTGCATGTTTGCCCCCATCAATGCACGAGTAGCATCATCATTTTCAAGGAACGGAATACATGAAGTGGCAACAGAAACAATTTGCTTTGGTGAAATATCAATAAAATCAATTTCTTCACGTTTTGCCATAATATTTTCACCCAAATGACGGGCAATAACTTGTTCATCCAAAATAGTTCCATTTTCATCAGTTTTTACATTTGATTGCGCAATAATATAATTCTTTTCTTCATCGGCTGTTAAATAGCGAACATCATTTTCATCAATTATACAATTATTTACTTTACGATATGGTGTTTCAATAAAACCATATTCATTAATTTTAGCATATGAAGCCAATGTTGTGATCAAACCAATGTTTGGTCCTTCAGGTGTTTCAATTGGACAAATTCTACCGTAGTGAGAAGCATGAACGTCACGAACCTCATAGCCAGCACGATCACGACTTAATCCTCCAGGTCCCAATGCAGACAAACGACGCTTGTTAGTCAACTCTGCAAGAGGGTTAATCTGATCCATAAACTGTGACAATTGAGATGATGAGAAGAATTCTTTAATAGCAGCTGTTAATGGTCGAATATTAGTTAATGATTGTGGAGTTATTGAATCTACTTCCGATAAAGACATTCTTTCCTTAACGACTCTTTCCATTCTTGATAAACCAATTCTAAATTGATTTTGAATTAGTTCCCCAACAGAACGTACACGCCTATTTCCTAAATGATCAATGTCATCCAATAGACCAATACGTGACATAAAATTAACACTATCTTCTGCTGTTAAATCTAACGAATTATAAATATCAACTAGATTAAACATATAAGAATATGCTGCAATCATGTCAGAAATAGTCACAAACTTACTATCTAATGATAAATCTGTTCCAATTACACGCATTTTTTTACTTTTTGAATCATCGACATACACATCTAAAATTTGAATAACACCATTTGATTCTAATCTAGGGTTAGTATTAATTTCACGTGTATGAGCGCCAGCTTCAAGCACCGGCTTAATTACATCAATAACTTCTTGGCTAATGTATGTCCCTTCAGCATAGACTACATTACCGTCAATATCAACTAAGTCCTCAGCTAAAACACGTCCAGAAATACGATCTAAAAGACTTAATTTTTTCTTAAATTTAAATCTACCAGCTTTTGCTAAATCATAACGTTTATAATCAAAGAATTTTGCGAATAATAAGTTATTTGCTCCCTCTAATGTTGCTGGTTCTCCAGGTCTTAATTTATTATAAATTTCAATTAAAGCTTCTTCCATGTTTGTTGTATTATCTTTAGCTAATGTGTTTAAAATAAACTCATGTTCACCAAAAACATCAATGATTTCATCATTACTTGATAAACCTAAAGCTCTTAATAACACTGTACCAGGCATCTTTCTATTACGATCGATGCGCACATTTAAAACATCTTTGGCATCATTTTCAAATTCCAACCAAGTTCCTCTTGATGGTATAATGCTTCCATTAAATACAGTTTTTCCACTTTTATCTAGTGCATCTGCAAAATATGCTCCAGGTGAGCGAACTAATTGTGATACAATAACACGCTCAGCACCGTTAATTATAAAAGTCCCAGAATCTGTCATTAATGGGAAATCTCCCATAAATACTTCCTGTTCTTTTATCTCACCAGTTGTTGAATTTACTAAGCGTAAAGATGCTCTAATAGGTGCTGCATAGTTTGCATCACGATCTTTACTTTCTTCAACTGAGTGTTTTGCTTCATCAAATACACAATCTACAAATTCTAACGATAAAGTCTCATTAAAGTTAGTAATTGGGTAGATATCTTCAAAAACTTCTTTAATTCCTACTTCTTTAAACCATTTATATGAGTTTGTCTGAATTTCTACTAAATTTGGAAGTTCTAAAGATCCACTTATTCTCGAATAATTACGACGATTAATTTTACTCTTTGCTTTGGTCATTTTGTTTTCCACGTATTAACTCCACCCCTTTATTTTTCTCTATCAACATGTTTTAGATCGTACAATGCGCTTGATTTTAAACATTAATAGGCATTTTAATACTTTATCACAAGGTTTTTTTAAAGTCAATAAGTTTTAAAAAAAATACCAAAAAAACTATTGACATCAAAAACCTTGATTATTTCACAACATTTCAAATTCATTTAATAAAATTATAGATTAATTGCTCTCAATATGTAATATCCTTTATCCCTTTTTATTATATCAACCTTTTTAAATACAGACTCCAAATTCTTCTTAGCAGATGGAGCACCTTGTTTTTTTTGAATAACCACCCAAATCTCACCATTTAAATTTAAATATTTCTTTGATTCGACTAAAATTCTCGTAACTACTTCTTTTCCGGCTCTAATAGGTGGATTTGTTACGATTAAATCATATTTATTTTTTACTTCATCATAAGTATTACTTAAATAAACATCTGCACTTATATTATTCAATTTCAAATTTTCATTAGCAAGATTTAAAGCACGGTCATTTACATCAACCATATCAATCTCTAAGAATGGATACACACTTTTTAACGCAATTCCAAACGTCCCATATCCACACCCCATATCTAACAAAGTTTTTTTACTCGAATCTATGCTAATCGCTTCCAACAAAACCCTCGAACCGTAATCTATCATCTTTTTCGAAAAAACGCCATTATCACTAATAAACGTTAATGCTTTATCTCGATAATTAAAAACAAATCGTTCTGGCTCACTTATTAAATCATTATTTTCTGTATAATAATGTTTCATATTTCCTCCCAACATAAAAGAGCCCTATTTGGGCTCTTGATTAGTTAAAATAATTATTTAACTTCAACAGTTGCTCCAGCAGCTTCTAATTTTTCTTTAATTTCAGCTCCTTCAGCAGCAGGAATGTTTTCTTTGATTACAGATGGTACTTTGTCAACTAATCCTTTAGCATCAACTAATCCTAATCCTGTAATTTCTCTTACAACTTTGATTACAGCAACTTTAGTTCCACCAGGAGCAGTTAAAGTTACAGTAACGTTAGCTGGTTCTCCAGCAGCTTCTTCAGTTCCAGCAGCAGCTACAGCTACAGGTGCAGCAGCAGTTACATCAAATTTTTCTTCAATTGCTTTTACTAAATCATTTAATTCTAAGATTGTAGCTTCTTCTAAGTAAGCTAAAATATCTTCATGTGTTAATTTTGCCATGTTCATTCTCCTCCAATTTTATCTAAGCTGATTATTCAGCTGTTTCCACTTTTGTTTCTTCACTTGCAGCTTCTTCTACAGGTGCTGCATCTTCTTTAGTTTCTGCTTCGCTTCCACTTTCTTTAGCTTCTGCAACAGCTTTTACTACACGTGCAAATTTGCTAACTGGTGCTTGTAACATACCAAGTAACATAGAGTACATACCTTCACGATTAGGTAATTTAGAAATTTCTTTAATTTCTTCTACATCTAGAACTTTACCTTCAACCACTCCAGCTTTAATTACTAAAGCTTCATGATCTTTAGCGAATTTTGCTAGTACTCTAGCTGGTGCTACAGCATCACTATGTCCAAATGCAATTGCATTTGGTCCAGTTAATTGTGCATTAAGTTCTTCATAACCAGTTGATTCAGTTGCTCTACGAACTAAAGTGTTTTTATAAACTTTAAATTCAACATCTTCATCGCGTAAATTTCTACGTAATTCTGTAACTTCAGCTACAGATAATCCACGATATTCAACGATTACTGCAGATTGAGCATCTTTCAACTTAGTTGCGATTTCTTCGACTAATGCGCTTTTTGCTTTAATTGCTTCTGCTGACATCGTCACACCTCCTGTAATTTTTATATATGCAACAATATACTCAAACTAAAACTCTCGTAAAACGAGAGTCAAAGTCAATATATATAATATATTTCTTTAACACCTCGGTAACAAATTAAGGTTTCCCAGTTACTGTCTTGGGTATATTGATTGCGACTAATTAATATAACTACTATTTAGCAGCTGATACTTTAATGCTAGGTCCCATTGTTGATGAGATAGCAATATTTTTCATATAAACCCCTTTAGAAGTAGAAGGTTTAATTTTTACTAATAAATCATAAATAGTCGTAAAGTTTTCTACTAACTTATCATCATCAAAAGATACTCGACCAATAGTTAATTGAACATTACCTTCTTTATCTGTACGATAAGTTACCTTACCTGCTTTTGTTTCTTTAACAGCTTTTGCAACATCCATTGTTACAGTTCCTGTCTTAGGATTTGGCATTAATCCTTTTGGTCCAAGAATACGCCCTAATTTACCTAATTCTGCCATCATATCTGGAGTAGCGATCATTACTTCGAAATCTAACCATCCTTTTTTGATGTCTTCTAAAATTTCTTTACCACCAACTACATCAGCACCAGCATCTTTAGCTTCTTGTGCTTTTGGACCTTCAGTAACAACTAAAACTTTTTTTGTTTTACCTGTTCCATTTGGTAATACTATAGCTCCACGCAATTGTTGGTCAGCTTGACGAGGATCCACTCCTAATCTAAATGCAACATCAACCGCTGCATCAAATTTAACTTTACTTGTTTCTTTTACTAATTTAACTGCTTCTTCAATCGAATAAGCTTTTCCTCTTTCAATTAATTTAGCAGCTTCTTGATATCTTTTACTTTTCTTTGCCATTACTTTTCCTCCTTAGTGGTCAAACGGATTATCCTTCCACAAATGACGATAATTTTTTTAATTTTCAACTATGCTTCAACTTCAACGCCCATATTACGAGCAGTACCAGCGATAATTTTCATTGCTGATTCTAAATCATTAGCGTTTAAGTCTGGCATTTTGTATTCAGCGATTTCTTTCAATTTATCTGCTGATAATTTAGCAACAGTAGTAGTACCAGCTTTGCTAGAACCTTTTTTGATTCCGCAAGCTTTTTTAATCATTTCAGCTGCTGGTGCAGTTTTTAATACAAAGCTAAAATCTTTGTCATCATATACAGTCAAAACAACAGGTACAGTTTCACCCATACGATCTTTTGTTTGATCATTAAATGCTGTACAGAATTTAGGCATTTGAATACCCGCTCCAGCTAATGCAGGACCTGGTTTAGCTCCTCCAGCTGGGAATTGAATCTTCATAACTCTTACAACTTTTTTACTCACGTGACATAACCTCCTATATAAAATTTGTCCGTGCTGTGGTCAAATGGACATTGTCCTTCCACGCATAGTAACACATATTGCGTCACCTATGAATTATACATAATTATTTGATAAATGCAATACTTTTTTTATTTTTTATTTCATTATTATTTACCAAAGATAAAAAAACAATAATATTTTGTTATTTTAAAATCTCAACAAATAAAAACCTCCAGCTTATATGGAGGTCTATAAATTAATTTCTGTCTTCCACAATCCATGAAGATTACAATATTCATAAACTGTAGCTTTACCTTTTTTATTGGTAATATTAAATTTTGCAACTGGTTCATCTTCTTTAGTCAATGTCACTTTCATCGCACTTCCATCACTAAATTCAACCCAAATATTGCTGATTAAATGTTCTGCAGTCATTGGATGTAAAACTTCTCCTACAGTCACAATAAGATGACCACTTTCAACTTTAACAACTGGTACATGTTTCTCTACTGCAGCATCTACTTCTCCCGCTTTTATTTCTACCATCGGTTTTCCACAACACATCATTGGCACTCCATGATCTTCAACAACTTCAACAACATTACCACAAATTGGACATTTTAATAATTTCATCTTGAAAACCTCCTTATTTTCTTACTTATCCCTTGCACTTTTATTATAACATGTTTAAATGATAATAGTTACTAATACGCTTTTTATTTTCACATTATCACTCCCATATTATAAACACCTTTACGTAAATTAAACAAAAAGAAGGTTTAAAACCTTCTCTTTATCCTAAATTTTCAATCATTGCGATATATGAATCAGGTTGAAGTGATGCACCACCAACTAAAGCCCCATCAATATCAGGTTGTTCTAGTAATGTTTTTAATCCTTCTGGTTTTACAGATCCACCATATTGAATTCTAATTGCATCAGCAACTTCTTGATCATATAAATCAGCTACTACACTTCGAATATATGCACATACATCTTGAGCAATTTCATTAGTAGCTGTTTTACCAGTTCCAATTGCCCAAACTGGTTCATAAGCGATAACACTACGAGCTGCACATTTAGGACAAACATCTTTAAATGCAGCTACAGTTTGTTTTTTTACTACGTCTTTTGTAGTTCCAGCTTCATATTCTTCTAAAGTTTCACCAACACATACGATTGGAGTCATATCATTTTTTAATACTTGAAGCATTTTTGCATTAACTGTTTCATCAGTTTCACCAAAATATTGTCTTCTTTCAGAGTGACCTAAAATAACCCATTCAACTCCGATTTCTTTTAACATTTCTACACTAACTTCACCAGTGTAAGCACCACTATCTTTAAAATGGCAATTTTCAGCAGCAACTAACAATTTTTTAGCTTCTGCTTTTGCTGTTTGTAAAGCTAAATATGGAGTAGCAATTCCCCAATCAGCACTATCAGTAACTTTTCCATCAACCGCTTCAACAAATGTTTTAGTATCAGCGATTGTTTTATTCATTTTCCAGTTTCCTACGATAATTGGTTTTCTCATTATTATTTCCCCTTATTATTTATCATCAATTGCAGCAATACCAGGAAGCACTTTACCTTCCATATATTCTAATGAAGCTCCTCCACCTGTTGAGATATGAGAAACTTTATCAGCATATCCAAGTTGCATTACAGCAGCGGCGCTATCTCCACCACCGATAATTGTATTAGCTCCATCTAAATTAGCTAAAGCTTCACAAACTTCAATTGTTCCTTTAGCAAATGGTTCCATTTCGAATACACCCATTGGACCATTCCAAATAACAGTTTTAGCACCTTGTAATGCAGCTTTAATATTTTCAACTGATTTAGGTCCAATATCTAATCCCATATATCCTTCAGGAATATCTCCTTCAAATACTTTAATATCACCTTCTGGTGCAAATGCAGTATTAGCTACAGAATCCACTGGTAATAATAATTTATCTCCAGCTTTCGCAAGAATATCCTTAGCAACTTGAATACGATCTTCTTCTACTAAAGAATTTCCAATTTTATATCCTTGAGCAGCAGCAAATGTATAACTCATTCCACCACCAACAATAACTTTATCAGCAATTTTTAATAAGTTTTCGATAACTAAAATTTTATCAGAAACTTTTGCTCCACCTAAAATTGCAACCATTGGTCTTTCAGGATCATTTACAGCTTTTCCAATATATGCAATTTCTTTTTCTACTAAGAATCCAGCGGCACTTGGTAAATGCGCAGGAATCCCAGCAGTTGAAGCATGCGCTCTATGTACTGAACCAAATGCATCTTCTACAAATACATCTCCTAATGAAGCCCAATATTTTCCAAGTTCAGGATCATTTTTTGATTCTCCAGCTTCATAACGAGTATTTTGAACTAAAATTACTGCTCCATCAGTTGCATTTTTAATTGCATCTTCTAAAATTGGTCCTCTTGTAGCATTTACAAAAGTAACAGGTTTTCCTAAATGTTTTTCTAAACAAGGAGCAACAACTGCTAAATCATTTTTAGCTTTATCTTCTTCAGTTTTAACTTTTCCTAAGTGTGAGAATAAAACTACACATTTTGGTGATTGTTCTAATAAATAATTGATTGTAGGTAAAGCCGCTACAACACGGTTATCATTAGTAATTTCTCCAGTTTCTTTGTTTCTTGGTACATTGAAGTCAACACGGCATAAAACCACTTTACCAGTGACTTCAATATCTTTAATTGTTTTTTTATCCATATTAATTATTCCTCCATGGCTGAATTATATCACTGTTATACATTGTTTTCAATTAGTTTCATACAATATAATGAGGTGAAACACATGGAAAATAAGCATTTAATCCCTATTAATAACTTATCCAAGTTAATCCATCATGATTATACATTTATTGACCTAAGAGAAGCATCTCAATTCAATAAACTTCATATTACTAAGTTCATCAACATACCATATGAACAATTCATTACTAACCCACCAAAGCTTTCAAAAAACAAACCAATTTATCTAATTTGTTATACAGGTACAAAATCGCTATCGTTAGCAAAAAAACTTTCCGCATCAGGATACCAAGCATATAGTTTTATTGGCGGTTTTTATGCTATCGAACACCCTATAAATGAGAAATTTTATTAAAAATCTATTACGCAATTAAAAATACCCATGATAGTTATTAAAATATCATGAGTATTTTTTATAATGGTTCATTATAAAAACTTCCAACATATTTTTCAGATTTCGTTACATTAATTATAACTTTTGGATCAGCTTTTTTTAGCATCATTATTACATCATCCACTTCATAACTAGATACAATTGCTGTTAACATCGATACTGGTTCTTTTGAATACCCGCCAATTCCATCTAATACAGTCATACCATGGTGAAAATTATTACAGTATATTTCCATAATTTCATTTTTATGTTTGGTAAATATTTGTAACATCACACGTTTATAACGTGTATGAAAATTAGAAACTGTTTTAGTTGAAATAAATTGAAATAAAATTGAATATCCTGCTGCTTCAAAGCCAAAGATGCAGCCAAATATCATTAACATAATTGCATTAAAAACAAAAACCTGATCCCAAATCTCATGACCACTTTTATTTGAAATATATAAAGCAATAAAATCTGTCCCACCACTAGAAGCATTTCCTTTCAAAGCAATCGAAATACTCCCACCAAATAAAAAGCCTCCAAAAATCACATTCAAAATTGTATCATTAAATAAATAAATTCTTGGCATCAATGTCAAAAAGAAAGATGTTAAAATAACTTGCATCAATGAAAAAAATACAAATCGTGATGAAATCTTTTTCGCACAAAATAGTGCAACCGGAATATTTAAACATAACAATCCAATCGATGTTGGTAAACCTGGTCCAAATAGTTCAGTAACCATTTCTACCATAATAGCAATTCCCATAAATCCACCAGATAAAATGCCTGCTGGCCTAACTAGATTTTTAGTTGCAAAAGCCATTATTAACGATGATAATAGAACCGCAAAAAAACTAATTATATTTCTTTTTTTTAACAAATCCATTTAAAAAGCCCTCTTTTTTTCATAAATATATAATATAGTACAATATAAATTCATTATTATCCTTTAAAATAAACCTATACCTTATATCTAATACTATAAATATTTAATCATGTCCATACAATATTGAACTTTCTTTTCATTTTTTAATCCCCTTTAAAACTTACAATCAACTAATTTTCTAAACATCAAAATCTATAATTACTTTATTATAAAAATTCATAGCTTAAAAAAGACTTTATTTAATAAATAAAATCTTCTTTCCTAATTATTTATTTTTCTTCTTCTTATAAACAACAAACCCTACAATAATTACTATTGCTACCACCATTAAGACTATATATGGTGTCATATTTGTACTATCACCTGTAAGTACAGCGTTCATTAAAATCACCCCTTTCTATTATTTTATCGCTAATTTACCATAAACACAAATAATAATATAACAAAAAGAGCTATCATATCAATAGCTCTGTTAATTATTTATTTTTCAAATCTTCAGCATCAAATACCTCTGCTATTGCTTTACCAGGTGCAACCATAGGAAATACCTTATCATCTTTATCAATGATACATTCAATTACAACCGGTCCTTCATATTCTATTGCTTCCTTAATAGCAGCAGAAACTTCTTCTTTAGTCGTAGCTTTGATTGCCTTACATCCAAGCCCTTCTGCTACCTTACAAAAATCAACTTTATCAGATAAAATAGTATTTGAATAGCGTTTACCATAAAATAATGTTTGCCATTGACGAACCATTCCTAAAACCTGATTATTAATAATAACTTGAATTACTGGTATATTATATCGACTTAAAGTCGCCAATTCATTCATATTCATTCTAAAACAGCCATCTCCAGCAATATTAAAAACTGTCTTTGTTAGATTACCTAACTTCGTACCCATAGCTGCCCCAAGACCAAATCCCATTGTTCCAGCACCACCTGACGAAATAAATTGACGTGGTCTTTTATAACGAAAATACTGAGCAGCCCACATTTGATGTTGTCCTACATCTGTACAAATGATTGCTTCACCATTTGTTAAATAATCAATTTGTTCCATAATATAAGGACCAGTTAATCCCCCATCCTCATATCCTAATGGATATCTTTCTTTTAGATCACGAATTTCTTTTAACCATTGTGGATGATTTTGTCTTGAAAGTTTAGCATTTAAATCCGCTAAAATGCATTTTGCATCCCCCACAATTCCTAAATCAACAATTACATTTTTATTAATTTCAGCAGCGTCAACATCAATATGAATAATCTTAGCGTTTTTTGCAAAACGTTTAGTATCACCTGTAACCCGATCCGAAAAACGAGCCCCAATAACAATCAACAAATCACACTTACTTACTCCTAAATTCGATGCCTTAGTTCCATGCATTCCTAACATCCCAGTATAACGAGGACGAGTATTATCATAAGCACCTTTTCCCATCAAAGAATCTGCAATAGGTGCATCGATTTTTTCAGCAAATTCCTTTAATTCATTTGATGCACTACTCGCTATTACTCCACCACCAACAAAAATAAACGGTCTTTCACTTGCTCCAATTAACTCAATTGCTTCATTAATATCTTGTGATCCATAAGTATATTTCCTTGGCAAAATGATTTCTGGTGCCATTGGTTCAAAATCAAAAGTAGCAGCCGTTACATCCTTAGTAATATCTACTAAAACCGGACCTGGACGTCCTTCCTTAGCAATTTGAAATGCTTTACGAATTGTCGACGCCAATTCTTTAATATCTTTAACAATAAAATTATGTTTTGTAATTGGCATTGTTACCCCTGTAATGTCAATTTCTTGAAAACTATCTCTTCCAAGCAAAGATACTGCAACATTAGCTGTAATTGCAACCAATGGAGTTGAATCCATATATGCAGTAGCTATTCCAGTAACCAAATTTGTCGCTCCAGGTCCTGATGTTGCCATACATACTCCAACTTTACCAGTTGATCTTGCATAGCCATCAGCCGCATGTGCTGCTCCTTGTTCATGGGAAGTTAAAATATGGTGAATCTTATCTTGATACTTATATAATGCATCATAAATATTTAAAATTGTTCCGCCTGGGTATCCAAATACGGTATCTACACCTTGCTCAATCAAACACTCAGCAACAATTTCTGAACCTGTTAACTTCATAACAATCCCCCTTAATTTTCTTCTTTAGCTTCAAGAATTGCCCCACGATCAGCAGAAGTTACCATTGATGCATACCTTACTAGATAACCAGTAGTAATTTTCGGTTTTCTTGGTTGCCAATTAACTTTACGTCTAGCCAATTCTTCATCACTTAATTCAACGTTTATAGAATGTTCTAAAATATTAATATCAATAATATCACCTTCTTCAATTAAAGCAATAGGTCCCCCTGCTGCTGCTTCAGGTGACACATGCCCAATCGAAGCTCCACGTGTTGCCCCAGAAAAACGACCATCTGTAATCAATGCAACGTCCTTATCTAAGCCCATTCCAGCAATTTCACTAGTTGGCGATAACATTTCTCTCATTCCTGGTCCACCCTTAGGTCCTTCATAACGAATAACAACAACATCACCTTTAACAATTTTTCCAGCCCTAATAGCCACAATTGCTTCATCTTCACTATCAAATACACGTGCTGGTCCTTTATGAACCATCATTTCTTGAGCTACTGCAGATTGTTTTACAACCGCACCATTTGGTGCAATATTCCCTTTTAAAACTGCAATTCCTCCATATGGTGCATATGGATTTTCAACTGGACGAATAATTTCAGGATTTAAATTAATACATTCTTTAATATTTTCACCAACTGTTTTACCTGTTACGGTCATAATATCTGTGTACAATAACCCTAATTTATTAATTTCATTCATTACCGCATATACACCACCAGCATCATTTAAATCTTCCATAAATGTATCCCCAGCAGGTGCTAAGTGACATAAATTAGGTGTTTTTTTACTAATTTCATTGGCAATTTCCAAATTCAATTCAACCCCAGCTTCATGAGCAATAGCCGGTAAATGAAGCATTGAATTTGTTGAACATCCAAGTGCCATATCAATAGTAAGGGCATTATAAAATGCTTCTTTAGTCATAATATCTCTTGGTTTAATATCTTTTTTAATACATTCCATAATTTGCATCCCAGCATGTTTTGCTAAACGAATTCTTTGTGAATATACTGCTGGAATAGTTCCATTACCTTTAAGTCCCATTCCTAAAACCTCAGTTAAACAATTCATTGAATTAGCAGTATACATTCCTGAACAAGAACCACATGTTGGACAAGCTTTTTGTTCAATTTCATGAAGTTTATCTTCACTAATTTTTCCCGCATTAAACTGCCCTACTGCTTCAAACAATGATGATAAACATGTTTTATTTCCATCAACTTTACGACCAGCTAACATTGGTCCACCAGAAACAAATACAGTAGGAATATTTAAACGGGCAGCTGCCATTAATAGTCCTGGTACATTTTTATCACAGTTAGGAATCATTACCAAACCATCAAACTGATGAGCGGTAGCTAAAGCTTCCGTACTATCGGCAATCAATTCACGAGTTACTAAAGAATATTTCATTCCCGTATGATTCATTGCAATTCCATCACATACAGCAATCGCTGGAACTTCAACAGGTACCCCACCGGCTAAATAAATTCCTTTCTTTACCGCATCTGCAATCTTATCAAGATTCATATGTCCTGGCACAATTTCATTATATGAATTTACGACTCCAATCAAAGGACGTTGTAACTCTTCATCAGTATAACCTAATGCATTAAACAAAGAACGGTGTGGTGCTCTTTCAGTCCCACTTTTCACATTATCACTACGCATAATTTACCCCCTTAAATATTAGCAACGATTAAGTCGCCCATTTCTTTAGTACCAACTAAAATTTTATCATCTGACATAATATCACTGGTACGATACCCTTGTTTCAATACCTTTTCAATTGCTTCTTCAATGACATTAGCCTCTTCATCCAAATCAAAAGAATAACGTAACATCATTGCCGCTGACAAAATAGTTGCAATTGGATTAGCAATATTTTTACCAGCAATATCCGGTGCACTACCATGACTTGGCTCATACATTCCAAATTTATCTTCACGAAGCGAAGCACTCGATAACATTCCAATTGAACCAGTTACCATACTTGCCTCATCACTTAAAATATCCCCAAACATATTTTCTGTTAAAATCACATCAAATTGCTTTGGATCCCTAACTAATTGCATCGCACAATTATCAACTAGCATATGTTCTAAAGTAACTTCTGGATAATCCTCAGCCACTTCACTTACAACTTTACGCCATAATCTAGATGTATCAATAACATTTGCTTTATCAACACTAGTGACTTTTTTATTTCGTTTCATTGCAATTTCAAAAGCTCTTTTTGCAATTCTTCTAATTTCAGTTTCACTATAACTCATTGAATCATAGGCAATCATTTGACCATTTTCTTCCTTAGTCGAACGTTTTCCAAAATATAATCCACCTGTAAGTTCTCGCATGATCATCATATCAAAACCACCAGCTGTTAACTCTTCTTTTAATGGACAAGCACCTTTTAATTCATCATATAAAACTGCCGGTCTTAAGTTTGCAAATAAACCAAGCTCTTTTCTAATTTTCAACAATCCTGCTTCAGGACGAAGATTTGGTTCTAATTTATACCATGGTGATGTTGTCGTATCACCTCCAATTGACCCAAGTAAAACACTATCTCCGTTTTTAGCAATTTCCAATGCTTCATCAGTTAATGGAACCCCATATTCATCAATTGAAGCCCCACCCATCAAGATATGTGTATAATTAAATTTATGATTATATTTATCAGCAATTGCATCTAATACTTTTACCGCTTCATTAACAATTTCCGGTCCAATTCCATCGCCTTTAATTACTGTAATATTTTTCTCCATAATTTCTACCCTTTCTTTGAATTTACATAGTTAACCAAACCATCTACTTCAATCATTTTTTGTAAAAATTCTGGAAATGGCTGACTTTGAAAAGATGTTCCTTTAGTAACATTAGTGATTATTCCAGTTGAAAAATCAACAGTTACTTCATCACCTTCATCAATTCCATCAACCGCTTCGGGACACTCCATAATTGGAAAACCAATATTAATGGCATTTCGATAAAAAATACGTGCAAAACTTTTTGCGATTACACATTTTGTTCCCGCTGTTTTTAAACATAATGGGGCATGTTCTCTTGAAGAACCACATCCAAAATTCTTTCCAGCTACAATAATATCTCCAATTTCAACAGTTTTTGCAAAATCAGGATCAATATCCACCATTGCATGACTGGCTAATTCTTTTGCATCAAAAGAATTTAAATAACGTGCAGGAATAATTACATCAGTATCAACATTATCTCCATATTTATATATTTTCATTATTCTTCACCTACTTTTTCAGGATTTGCAATATATCCAGCAATTGCACTTGCCGCAGCAACTTCTGGAGAAGCTAAATAAATCAATGCTTCAGTATCCCCCATTCTTCCTACAAAATTACGATTTGTAGTTGAAACACATTTTTCACCTTTAGCCATAACACCCATATGCCCCCCCATACAAGGTCCGCAACTTGATGTATTAAATGCACATCCAGCTTCAACAAAAATTTCAGCCAATCCTTCAACAATACACTGTAAAAAGATTTTCTGTGTCGCTGGAACAACCATAACTCTTACATTACGAGCAACTTTTTTACCCTTTAAAATAGCTGCTGCCTTTCGTAAATCACTAATTCTTCCATTAGTACAAGAACCTATTACGACTTGATCAATATAAATTGGTTCCATTCCTTCAATTTCATCAATTGTATGTCCATTTCCCGGTAAATGAGGAAAAGCCACAGTTGGTCGAACCTTACTTAAATCAATTTCAATTACTCTTTCATATACAGCATCTTCATCGGCTGTATATACTTTATAATCCTTTTTAGAATGTTCTTTCATATAAGCAATTGTTTGATCATCAACTGGGAAAATACCATTTTTAGCTCCTGCTTCGATTGCCATATTACAAATAGTAAAACGATCATCCATAGTTAAATATTTAATTCCATCGCCTACAAATTCCATTGATTTATATAAAGCACCATCAACACCAATCTCATTAATTATATGCAAAATAATATCTTTACCACTAACATATTTTGATGGTTTACCAGTCAAAACGAATTTAATCGCTTCAGGTACCTTAAACCATAACTCTCCAGTTGCCATTCCTGTAGCAATATCAGTTGTCCCAACTCCAGTTGAAAAAGCCCCCAAAGCACCATATGAACAAGTATGAGAATCTGCTCCAATAATACATTCACCAGCTACTACAATTCCCATTTCCGGTAAAATTGCATGTTCTACACCACATTTTCCTTGTTCCATATGATACGTTAAATCTTGTTCATTTGAAAAATCTAAAATTGCTTTAGAATTCTCTGCGGATTTAATATCTTTATTTGGCGTAAAATGATCTGGCACTAATACTACTTTATCTTTATTAAAAACCTTATCTGCCATCTGTCTAAAAATTGGCAGTGCCATTGGCCCTGTAATATCATTAGCCATAACCACATCCAATTTTGCTTCAATTAACTGCCCAGCTGTAACTGCCTCCATTCCAGCATGATCAGCTAATATCTTTTGTGTCATTGTCATTGCCATTATCTATATCCCCCTTATTTTTAACCTTTGTAGGTTGTAAATAAAGAGTAAATTTTACTCTTTATTTACAACACACAATTGTGTGTTGTATTAATCTTTTAGTTATTGATTAATTTATCTTCATCAGACCAAGAATATAATTTTCTAACATCTTCCCCAGTTTTTTCAGAAATATGTTCACTTGCTAATTTTCTCATTGCTTTGAAGTGAGCTTGTCCACCAGCAGCTGACATATCTAATAAGAAGTCTTTTGCAAATGTACCATCTTGGATGTCTTTTAATACTTGTTTCATTGCTTTTTTAGTATCTTCTGTAATGATTTTTGGTCCAGTAATATAATCACCATATTCAGCAGTATTAGAAATTGAGTATCTCATACCCGCAAATCCTGATTGATAAATTAAATCTACGATTAATTTCATTTCATGGATACATTCAAAGTAAGCATTTCTTGGATCATATCCAGCTTCTACTAAAGTTTCAAAACCAGCTTGCATTAATGCACAAACCCCACCACATAATACTGCTTGTTCACCAAATAAATCTGTTTCTGTTTCAGTTCTAAAATCAGTTTCAAGAACACCAGCTCTTGCTCCACCGATAGCTAATGCATATGCTAAAGCAATATCTTGAGCACGACCTGTGGCATCTTGTTCAACTGCAACTAAGCAAGGAACTCCTTTACCAGCTTGGTATTCACTACGTACTGTATGTCCAGGTCCTTTTGGTGCAACCATAGTTACATCAACATTTTTAGGTGGTACGATTTGTCCAAAGTGAATATTGAATCCATGAGCAAACATTAACATATTACCTTCTTCTAAGTTTGGTTCAATTGATTCTTTATATAATTTAGCTTGTAATTCATCATTAATTAAAATCATGATGATGTCAGCTTTTTTAGCTGCTTCTGCAGAAGTATAAACTTCAAACCCCTGTTCTTCAGCTCTTTTCCAAGATTTAGAACCTTCGTATAATCCAATGATTACATTAACTCCTGATTCTTTTAAATTCAATGCATGAGCATGTCCCTGAGAACCATATCCAATAATTGCAACAGTTTTACCATCTAATAAAGATAAATCACAATCTGATTCATAAAAAATTTTAGCCATTTTTCTTAACCCCCTATTTACTTATTAATATGACTTTTTATATCAATTTCGCCAAGACCTCGTTTAATCCCCGATAATCCGGTTCTAACAATCTCAACGATATTGAACCCTTCTAACATCGTAAGCAACCCATCAATTTTTGATTGATCTCCAGTTGCTTCGATAACTAACGATGATGGTGCAACATCAATAATTCGTGCCCTAAATATATCGGCAATTGAAACAATTGATGAACGATGCATCTCATCAGCTTCCACTTTAATTAAAACCAGTTCACGATATACTGATTCTTCTGGTTTTAATGGAAATATCTCAATTACTTCAACCAGTTTACCTAATTGCTTTTCAATTTGATTTAAAATCAATTCATCACCAACAGCTACCACTGTCATCCTTGAAATATTAGGAATATTTGTTTTTCCTACACTCAAACTTTCAATTCCATAACCACGGCGACTAAACAATCCTGCTACTCTGCTTAAAACACCTGGATTATTTTCTACTAATAACGACAACACTAAACGATTCATACTAGTTTCCTTTCTGTTTATTTCATTGTTCGAGATAAACGATTCATTCCAGAAATAATTGCCATAATTGTTGCAGTAGTAATATTTGGATGTATTCCTACCCCATATTCCTGGCAAGCGCTTCCTTTCATTCTTAAATAAACATATGCTGCAGCTTTTGAACTAGAGCCTGAAGTTAAAGCATGTTCACTATAATCCAATAAATGAGTATGCATATCAGAAAGAGAATTCAAAGCATTTTTTACTGCATCAATCGGCCCGTTTCCATAGCCAACTAAAGTCACAACTTCACCATGATCTTCAATTGTAATTTCTGCTCTTCTTTCATATTCACTTTCATCTTCACTTATATCAATTAATTTTTGTTTAATAAAACGATAAGGTTCTTCATTATCAACATACTCTTCAATAAATGTATCATACACTCTTTCAGGAGAAACCTCTCCTTCTTCTTCACTAATATCTTGAATTATCTTTGCAAAATTCACTTGTAATCCTTTTGGCAAATGGAACCCATACATACTTTCCATAACATAAGCAACGCCACCTTTACCAGATTGTGAATTAATTCGAACAATCGGTTCATATTGACGTCCTAAATCACTTGGATCAATTGGTAAATAAGGCACTTCCCAAATTTCACTTTTTCTTTCATGCATTACATGCATTCCTTTATTTATCGCATCTTGATGACTACCAGAAAATGCTGTAAAAACTAAATTTCCAACATATGGTTGTCGTGGTGGAATTTCCATTTTGGTACATTTTTCATAAACATGTTTTAAATGATTAATATTACTTATATCAAGTTTAGGATCAACTCCTTGAGTAAACATATTCAATGCTACATTTATAATATCAAGATTTCCAGTTCTTTCTCCATTACCAAACAAAGTTCCTTCAACACGATCAGCACCTGCTAAAATACCTAATTCAGTAGCTGCTACACCACACCCTCGATCATTATGTGTATGAAGCGATAAAATAACTCGATTACGATTTTTAAAATGTGTTGATATCCATTCTATTTGATCAGCATAAACATTTGGTGTTGACATTTCAACTGTTGATGGTAAGTTAATAATTACCTTTTTATTTTCATTTGCTCCCCATTCGTCCATTACTGCTTCACATACTTCTAATGCATAATCCAATTCAGTTCCTGTAAAACTTTCTGGTGAATATTCAAGAATTACTTCCCCTTCAAACTCTTTACTTAATTCTTTAACTAATTTTACACCATCAACCGCAATTTGCTTAATTTCTTCTTTATTTTTATGAAAAACTACATCTCTTTGTAGAGTAGAAGTAGAGTTATAAACATGTACGATTGCTCGATTTAATCCCTTTAATGCTTCAAATGTTTTTCTAATCAAATGTTCCCTAGCTTGAGTTAACACTTGAACTGTAACATCATCAGGAATTAAGTTTTCTTCAATTAAAATTCTTAGAAAATCATATTCTATTTGACTCGAAGAAGGAAAACCAACTTCTATTTCTTTAAATCCCATATCAACTAAGAGTTGAAACATCTCTACTTTTTCTTCAATTTTCATAGGGGTAATCAATGCTTGATTACCATCACGTAAATCAACAGAAACCCATATTGGAGCTTTTTTAATTTGTTTATCAGGCCAAGTACGTTCTTTAAAATTGATTGGTTCAAATCTCTTATACTTTTGATATTTCACTATTTTCTTTCCTCCTATTCTTTCATAATAAATACTTATAAAAAAACTCTCGCACTCAAAATGACATACAAAATCATTTTGAGGACGAGAGTATACTAACCCCGTGGTTCCACCTCAATTCGCTAATACCTCACGATATTAACCTCAGTAAGTACGCTATTATTCATAGTTCATACTTTTGCTAGATAACGGTTGCATTCCGTAGCCACCTACTAAATTAAATTCAGTGCTCCACTCAAGGATGAGTTCAATAAATTATCAATAATCCTTTCCACCATCCAGGATTTCTCTATAATCAATATATTTATTTACTAGTTCCTATCAAAGTATTTAAGTTATGTTATTGAACATATAATAGTCCTTAATTCAATTTAAGTCAACCTTTTTAAACAATTTTATTAATAATAATAATCTACTAAATTCTAAAAAAACATCTCTCAATCTAAAAAACAACCAATATATCAAATTAATTGTTGCAATAACATGCTTTTTTCTAAATTATTTTTCCATTGCCAATTCAATTAGTTTATCCAACAACTCAGAATAACTAATTCCAAAGTCATTCATCAATTGAGGATACATCGAAATTTTTGTAAAACCAGGCATAGTATTTATTTCATTTAAATAAATATTATTTGTTTTCTTATCCAAGAAAAAATCTACTCTACTTAATCCATGACCATCAACTGCCTTAAATGCCTTAACTGCATATTCTCTAATTTTTTCTTGAATATTTTCATCAACTAATGCCGGTATACATGTTTTACTCTTAACATCTTCATATTTAGATTCAAACGTATAAAACTCACCATGAGGCATAATTTGACCAACTCGAGAAACAATTACATCATCATTACCTAAAACAGCTGTTTCTAACTCAATACAATCAATATTTTCTTCCACCACAATATGACGATCATATTTAGCTGCTGCTTCTAGTTTATCAATTAAATCTTCTTGATTATCACAACGATAACATCCTAAACTTGAGCCTGAACGACTAGCTTTAATAAAACAAGGTAGTCCTATTTCATTTACAATATATTCTTCAACATCATAAATTTCTTCAAAATCTTTTGTTATAACTACTAATTTATCATCATAACGTTTTTTTACATAAGCTGATTTAACTTGAGGAATTTTAACTGTATCCAGAATTTTTTTTGTATATATCTTATCCATTGAAACACTTGAACATAGTACCCGTGCTCCTACATATGGTATTTTAGTTAATTCAAATAATCCTTGAATCGTTCCATCTTCACCATATAACCCATGTAAAACCGGAAAAGCAACATCGTGTTCTTTTAATAAGTCAAAAACATTTTCAACTTTAACACTATTTTCAAGCCAACTATCTAACGCTAAATCATCTTGAGCAAGATCCAAGCAATACCATTTGCCATCCAAATCAATTCCAATCAACGTAATCTCATACTTATCTCGATTTAAATTATTTAATACTGACGTACAAGACATTCTAGAAACAATATGTTCACTTGACTGCCCCCCGCATAAAACTAATAACTTTTGTTTCACATTAATTTCTCCTTCATCAAGGCAACAACATTACCTAATTTCATCCCATTTGATCCTTTAAACAAAATAATATCATCACTTTGTATAATATCCTCTAAATAATTTACCACTTCTTCATTACTATTACAATAACAAATCTGTTTAACACCCGCTTTACTAGCAGCGTCAACAATATATTTAGATTCCTTACCAACAGCAACTAAAATATCAATTTTATTTTTAGCTACATACATTCCAATATTACGATGTAATTGTTCGCTATACTTTCCTAGCTCCAACATATCTGCCAAAACTGCAATCTTTCTTCGCGGATATGTAGCTAAAACATCAATACTTGATTTCATTGAATCCTCACTTGCATTATATGTTCCATCGATTAAAGTGATGTTATTTTTTAATTCTACAATATCCATTCTATTTCTAGTAAGTTCAAATTCTTTAATCCCTTTAATACACTGTTCCGGTGAAATATCCAATTGTAAACCAATTACAATTGCGATCAAAGCATTCATTACAAAATGCTTACCTGGTACAGGAACTTCAACAAAATAAACATTTCCTTTATACTCAAAATCAAACGTACTGCCCGTATCATTTAAATAAACATTATTTGCCTTAATATCAATTCCATTATCAATCCCCACTCTAATCAAATTCAATCGTTCAATCTCTACCGTTGATAACATATCATTATCGTTATTAATGATAAGTATACCATTATCATCCATCCCAGCAATAATTTCCATTTTAGCTTTTAATATATTTTCACGACTTCCAAGTTCTCCAATGTGCGCAGTACCCACATTAGTAATCGCACTAATATCAGGACAAGCAATCATTGATAATTCTTCCATCTCTTTTAAATGATTCATTCCCATTTCCAAGACCATTACCTGCTCATCTTTTAATCTTAAAATAGTCAATGGTAAACCAATTGCATTATTATAATTTCCTTCTGTTTTTAAAGCTTTGTACTGTTGTTTAACTACACTATAAATCATATCTCGCGTACTTGTCTTGCCAACACTACCAGTAATCCCTATAACTTTTACATTACGATGTCTTCGTAAATAATGGGCCATATCCTGAAGAGCTTTTAATGTATCTTTAACTTTAATAATAATATGCTCACTATCATCAATATCACGATCACTAATTACCGCACTAGCACCATTTTCAAAAGCATTTTTAATAAAGTCATGCCCATCAAAACGCTCCCCAATTATTGGAATATACATCATTCCCGCACTAACTTTTCGACTATCTTGACTAAAACCTATAATTTCTTGATTACTATTACCACAAATCAATTTACCACCAGTAGCTTCGATTATCTCACTTACCCTCATATTAACCCCCTAAATTTCAAAACCTATTCCATCAGACACATCATTAGTATCTAATAACTTTCTTTTACCATCTAGACCAATCATCTCATAAGTAATATCGCTATCGCCTATGCCACGAGCTAATATCAAAATCTTATCTCCAACAACCTCAAAAACTATTTTTCCTGTCACATCCATTATATATAATTTTTTAACCTTTTTTCCATTTAAAGACATTGTATAAATTGTATTACTATCTTGAACAACAAGTTTCTTATTTACAATATTAACTAATTGTAATCCATTACTTTCATAAATCAATTCTGCATTTCCGCTTTCATCAACCTTTACTAGCCCATCACTAGTAATACAATATAAATAATCACCATCATATGTGTACATATTTGTACCCGTTGTCATTTCTTTTCGATCACTACCATCTAACGCAAGAGAAACCAATACTTCATCTTGATTAGTATAATATATTCTTCGTTTTTCACTATCAACAATTAAATTATATGAAGCTTCATTATTAATTTTAACATTACTATTGTCATCTAAATTAAAACAATGAATAGTTTCACCATCACTATCATCTTGATAATAAATCATATTTTTTATTTTATGAACATAAAATACATTCTTCAACAAAATACTTTGTTCTTTAGTATCTTTATTAGTTCTAACATAATTATTATTTTCATCTACAAAATAATAATTATGATCATCTTCACTAAAATTAGTCAAATTAATATTTAAAACTTCTTCCTTTGAACTTAAATTCTCATCAAAAACATACAATTTACTATTAGCAACTAGATAAACACCTTTTTTATCAACATAACTATATGCTAAATTATTAATATTAGTAGCTTGTGCAAATTTATTTGTTTGCCCATTGATTTTAATATTCATATCATCAATCTCTTTATCAACTTCTTTTTTAGCAACATCAATAGGGTGATTAGATAAATAATTTCCCATTAGTCCAGTTAAAATAACTAAAATAAAAAAAATAATCCAGATTCTTTTATTTTTCCAATAACTCTTATCTTGATAATTACTTCCTTGTATAATTTTTGTTCCACAAACCGGACATACAGTTTCTTCCTCTAATAACTTTGCTCCACAATTTTTACACATTTTATTATTTTCCATATTTACCCCCTACTTTTTAATGTCTCTATTTTAACACAATGCCATAACAAAAAATAGACTTAATAAAAAGTCTATCAAAATTTATCTTGCAATAACCATATTTACAAGGATACATAAAAATGGAATTGTAATTAATGAAAATGCTGTCGACATAAAAATAATTTCAACTGCCAATCTTGAATCTCCTGCATATTTTTCCGCTAAAATAGCCGTCGTACTCCCCGCTGGCATTCCAGCCAGTACGGTTGATACTGCCATAACCAATGGAGAAACGTTAAATAAAGTACATCCCAATAAAACCAATATCGGTATAATTAACAAGCGGATAATTGTATAATAAACATTCAATCTACTAATTACATCTTTTAATCTTATCTCACTTAAAATCCCACCAATTACAATCATTGATAAAGCCATTGTACAATTACTTAACGTTTTAATCGAAACAACAACACAATTAGGTAATGAAACCTGACTAATCATAATTACTAATCCAATAAAAACAGCAATAATACATGGATGTTTGATAACTTTCTTGATTACATCTTTTCCTTTTGCTTCTGTAAAACAAGCAACTCCACCTGACCACATCACAATTCTTTGAGGAATTAAATAAATTGATGCAAACAATAAACCATTTAATCCGTATAATCCCTGAATTAAGGGGGAACCCATAAATCCAGCATTAGAACAAATTGTTCCATATTTCAAAACACTTTGCTTTCTAGGCGACTCGTTAATAAAAAAATACTTTCCCAAAAATGAACACACAAGTTGAATTATAATTGAAACAATTAAAATCTCAAACCCACTTTTAATAATTTTATCATTCATTTCTATCATAAACGAATAAATAATATTCGCTGGTAATATCACAAAAATAACTAAATCCGTTAAACATTTTCTACTTTCTTTAGTAATAATATTTAATTTTGCTAATATATAACCAATGAACATCAAAACAAATATTTCAATTTGCAAATCTATTAAATTATTAAAATCAACCACAATAAACACCCCTTGGCAACTATCATAAACTAAAATAAAAAATAAATCACTCCAAAAATATCTAAACCTTAAAAATATTTTACATAATTACTTGGTTTTAAAACATTATTTAAAATGATATACTAAACTGTAGAAAGAAGGGGAAATATGAATACAAGCAAAAATGAATTTCTTGAATTAGATAAGCAACTAGAACTATTAAAACAACAAGGCAAAAAAGTACCAACTAAAAAAATGATTAAGACCAAACAACAAATAGAAGGAATTAAAAAAGCAGCGATTGTAAACTCTGGTTTACTAGACTATATTGAAGAAAACATCAAAGCTGGAATGTCAACTGAACAAATTGATATTATGGCAAAAAATTATACCAAAAAACATAACGGTATTTGTGCAGACTATCAATATTGTGGTTATCCAAAACATATATGTGTATCAGTTAATGATGTTGTCTGCCATGGAATTCCTAGTGATGAACAAATATTACAAGAAGGAGACATTGTTAATGTCGATGCAACTACTATGGTTGATGGCTATTTTGCTGATGCTTCACGAATGTTTATGATAGGAAACGTTTCTAAAGAAGCTAAACAATTAGTCGAAGATACAAAAAAAGCTTTAGAAATTGGAATATCTTCAATTATTCCTTATCAAAGCTGTATTGGTGATATAGGTATTGCTATTGAAAATTTTGCTAAAACGCATGGTTACAGTGTTGTCAGAGAATTTTGTGGTCATGGAGTAGGTTTAGCATTACACGAAGATCCCTATGTTCTCCATTTTAACCCCCATAAACCAACTGAAATTATTGTTCCTGGAATGGTGTTTACAATTGAACCAATGTTAAATCTTGGTAGTAGAAATGTTTTTGTTGATGCAGATGATGAATGGACAGTATATACTGAAGATGGATGCCTTTCAGCACAATGGGAGCATACTATATTAATTACTGAAACTGGTGTTGAAATTATATCAAAATAGTATCTATAAAGGGTACTATTTTGCTTTAACATTAATAACTACATATTCACTACGAGATCCGGTTTTAATGGGATAACGCCAGCCTGATATTCCTGATGATGTAATTGCTGTAAAGTCTTTAATCTCTCTACTTCCACTAACTAATGTATCACTTACAAATGATTGAATCACTCCCATTGGAAATAATTGTCCTCCATGAGTATGTCCTGATAATTGCAAATCAACACCAAGATTTGCATTTTCTTTTAAATCTAATGGTTGATGATCTAACAAAATAGTATAGCAATTTTTCTTATCTTCGGGTATTTTTTGATATAACGCTTCAGAAGATAACCGCGGATTATTTCCCCAAAAACTAGCATCTTTACGCCCAATAATATTAACATCATCTAAACAAACAACTTCATCATCTAAAACTATTATTCCATTATTTTCTAGATTTTCTTTAATCTCTCCTGGTCCAAATACCATTCCTTCATAACGACCATTATCATGATTACCATAAACATAATAAATACCTAAATTATTATCAATCGTCGATAAAATTTTACTGGCTTTACACATATCTTCTAACGGTGTATTTTCATCAAAAATATCACCAGCTAAAACAACAATATCAGCATTTAATCGGCTCATTTCATCACAATACTTTCTTAACTCATTAATATTTATTGAAGTTGACATATGTAAATCAGCAATTTCAATAATTTTCAAATGATCAATTTTATTACTTGATATCTGATAATTTGTTGCTACAACATGATTAATATTATAATATCCATATCCTAAAAATAAAATTGTTATTACTATTGATAATATCCCACTTGTAAAAATAAATTTATACCAAGAAAATCTTTTCAATCCAATATTTAACAATTCAAGTAAAACAGTAATAACTAAAAAATGATAATAAATGACACCATATAACTCTAGAGTATTCATTGCAGGAAATGAAATTATAACAGTAATAATTCCAATAATGATCTCATATAAAAGATTTGTATGAATTCCTAATATATTACGTAAAAAACGCGTAATAAAAAATGTAAAATAAATAACGCCTGGAATAACTGCAATTAACCCCATATATAAGTACATAACACACCCTCCTCATTTATATCAATTTTAGTTTAGAATATACCTTATAATATTATTTTAAATCAATTATTTAAAAATAAAAATCTCAAAAATGAGATTTTTATTTTTCATTCATATTTTTAAAAGCTGTTGATAACATCAACTTAATACGATTTAACTGATTAACCTCACTAGCTCCAGGATCATAATCAATTGCAACAATATTACTTTCAGGATAAGCTTTACGTAAAGCTTTAATAGCTCCTTTTCCAGTAACATGATTTGGAAGACATCCAAACGGTTGCATACAAACAATATTAGGCGCCCCAGATTCAATCAACTCAATCATTTCTCCAGTTAAAAACCAACCTTCACCAGTTTGATTTCCAATTGATACAATCGTACTAGCCTTATTAGCTAAATCTTCAATCTTAGCAGGTGGATCAAAGCGTTTAGATTTCTTTAATGCTTTAGACATATCATAGCGTAACAAATCAACAAATTTAACTGCTATATTACAAAGCCTAACCGCATTTTTTGAAGCATGAAAATGTTTATTTTCAAAATCAGTACTATAAAAACAATATTGAAAGAAATCAATCAAATCTGGCATTACTGCTTCTCCGCCTTCTCGTTCAATTATATCAACAATTTCATTATTTGCTGTTGGATGAAACTTAACCAATATCTCACCAACTAATCCTACACGCGGCTTTTCTATATCCAATAGTGGTAATTCATCAAATTCTTTTACGATTTGATAAACATTTTTTCTAAAAGTAGAAATACTTCCAGTTTTCACATTTTCATGGCAACGTTTAACCCAGGATTCATATAATTCATTGGCGCTTCCTTTTACAGCCTCATATGGTCTAACTCGATATAAAACTCTCATAAACAAATCACCGTACATTGCACCAATAATTACCTTTTTCACTAATGGTAAAGTTAATTTAAACCCAGGATTGTTTTCAAGACCTTGTAAGTTTGCTGATATTACAGGAACTTGTGACATTCCAGCATCTTGTAACGCTTTTCTAATAAATGCAATATAATTAGTTGCACGACATCCTCCACCAGTTTGAGAAATAATAACCGCTGTTTTTTCTAAGTCATATTTGCCACTTAATAAAGCTTCCATTATTTGACCGGTAACTAGAATACTTGGATAACATGCATCATTATTTACATATTTTAATCCTGCATCTACTGCACCTTTATCAACAGATGGTAATACAACTAAATTATATCCAGATTCTTGCATCGCTGTTTCTACAAATTGGAAATGAATTGGCGACATTTGTGGACAAAGAATGGTATACCCATCTTCTTTCATTTTTTTAGTAAATGGCACTTTTAATGGGTAATATTTTGAATCAATTTGTTTTTTATTTTTACTTTGTTTTTCAATTGTTGCTTTTAGTGAACGAATACGAATACGAATCGCCCCTAAATTACTACCTTCATCAATTTTGATTAATGTATAAATTTTACCCCGTGCATTTAAAATCTCAGCTACTTGATCACTTGTTACTGCATCTAATCCACACCCAAAAGAAGTTAATTGAATCAACTCAAGATTTGATTTTGAAGCTACAAATGATGCTGCACGATATAACCTAGAATGATATGTCCACTGATCAACTACTCTCAATTGATCCAAATCTTTATCTAAATGACAAATACTATCTTCAGTTAATACCGCCATACCTTCTGCGCTTATTAAATCCGCTAGACCATGATTAATTTCCGGATCAACATGATATGGTCGACCAGCTAAAACAATTCCTGTCATGTTATTTTCTTTGATATATTTTAAAACAAGTTCTCCTTGTGTTTGAATATCTTTACGACATTTTGATAATTCATCATAACCAGCATCAATTGCATGTTTTAAATCACTATCACTAATATTAAATGCCTTTAATTCATCTTTTAAATTACTAAATAATGTCTTAGGATTACTTAAATCCATAAAAGGATTACGATATATAATTGAATTATCATTCAAATTATCTACGTTATTACGAATAACTTCAGGATATGATGTAACAACTGGACAATTATAATGATTATTAGCATTATTAAATTCTTTACGTTCATATGCTAAACTAGGATAAAAAATATATTTGATTCCTTTTTCAATTAATGCTTCAATATGCCCATGTGACAATTTAGCTGGATAACACACACTTTCAGATGGAATTGATTCTATTCCCTTTTCATAAATATTTTTACTAGAACGTGGCGATAAAACAACTCTAAATCCTAATTTAGTAAAGAAGGTATGCCAGAACGGATAATTTTCATACATATTCAATACCCTAGGAATTCCTACAGTCCCCCTACTTGCCTGTTTTTGAGATAAAGAGCGATAATTAAATACACGACGATATTTATAATCAAATAAATTTGGTAATTTCTTACTTGATACAGGAATATTAGCCCCACGTTCACAGCGATTACCACTTATAAATTCACTACCATCATTAAAAATCGAAACTGTCAACATACAATGATTGGTACATTTTTGACAATATCTAATTTCACTATGACAACTGAATTTATCTAACTCTTCTTTGCTTAATAATGTCGTTGCTTGACCTTGATAACTTTCTCTTGCTAATCTTGCAATTCCAAAAGCTCCCATTAATCCTGCAATATCTGGTCTAATTGCATTAACACCAGCTTCTTTTTCAAAAGCTCTTAAAACCGCTTCATTATAAAAAGTACCACCTTGAACTAAAATATTTTCACCAAGTTCATCTTTACTTCTTAATTTAATAACTTTATATAACGCATTTTTAATAACCGAATATGATAATCCAGCACTAATATCTTCAACCTTAGCGCCTTCTTTTTGCGCTTGTTTAACTTTTGAGTTCATAAAAACTGTACAACGACTACCTAAATCAATTGGTGCTTTAGAATTTAAAGCCATATTTGCAAACTCACTTACATCATAACCTAAAGATTTTGCAAATGTTTCAATAAAAGAACCACAACCACTAGAACAAGCTTCATTTAACAAAATATCTTGGATTACACCATCTTTTATCTTGATGGCTTTCATATCTTGACCACCAATATCCAAAATAAAACTTACATCTTCTTTGAAATATGTTGCTGCTTTATAATGAGCCATTGTTTCAACCTCACTCATATCAACTTTAAAAGCCGCTTTAATTAAAGCCTCACCATATCCAGTAACCCCACTATACGCTAAATTAACATGAGGCGGTAAAAGATCATATACCTCTTTTATAATCTTAACTACAACATCTAAAGGATTTCCTTCATTAGAATTATAAAATGAATATAATAAAGAATCATTTTCATCAATTAGCACTGCTTTAGTTGTTGTTGAACCAACATCGAGCCCTAAATACACATCACCAACATAACCATTAATATCATTTTTTCTAACTTTATCTATGTAATGACGATTTATAAATTTATTTCTATCCACTTCATCTTTAAATAAAGGTTCCAAGGTATTTTCATGACTAATCATATTATCATCGAGATTACTCAATCTCTCTAATAAACTATCAATATTAATAACCTTATTCTCTTCTTTAGCTAACAAGGTTGCTCCCATTGCCACAAATAATTGAGAATTATTAGGAAAAATAACTTCATCATCTTTAAGATTCAACGTTTCAATAAATCGCTTCCTTAACTGATCCAAGAAATATAATGGTCCACCTAAAAAAGCAACTTTTCCACGAATTGGCTTACCACAAGCTAATCCACTGATTGTTTGATTAATGACTGCTTGAAAAATAGAAATAGCAATATCTTCTTTATTAGCACCTTCATTAATTAAAGGTTGAACATCTGTTTTTGCAAATACACCGCAACGTGAAGCTATAGGATAAATCATTTGATAATTTTTTGCCAATTCATTTAATCCTGCTGCATCAGTTTGTAATAATGAAGCCATTTGATCAATAAACGCTCCTGTACCTCCAGCACAAGTACCATTCATTCTTTGTTCTAATGTACCTTGAAAATAAGTGATTTTTGCATCTTCACCACCTAATTCAATCGCCACATCACATTCAGGAATATAAGTTTCAATTGTCTTTGTACATGCAATTACTTCTTGAACAAACTTAATTCCTAAATATTCAGACAGTGACAATCCTCCTGATCCTGTCATCACTGAAACAACCTTAATATTACCAAATTTGTCTTTTATTTCTTCTAATAATGTTTTAATTGTTGCTTGTATATCAGAATAATGCCTTTCATATTTCGAGTAAATACAATTATCATCTTGATCTGTAATATAAATCTTTATCGTAGTTGACCCGACGTCAATTCCCATAAAATAATTCTTCATACTCTCTCCTACTCCAAATTTCTTTTGATTTTGCCAAGTATTTTGATTAAGTCATCGATTTCTTGTTGGCTTAAACCACTAACTAATATTTTTTCTAACTCATCAATATGTCTTTCTAAAACCTCTCGATGCTTATAGGCTTTTTTAGTTAAAATAATTTTTTTTAATCGTGCATCCCGATTGATACTTTCACGTCTAATAAACCCATTTGCTTCTAAACATTTTAATACGCCAGTTGCACTAGAACGCCGAACATTAAACTCTAATTCAATATCCTTTTGAAAAACATCATCATTTTGACGCCTATACAAATAAGCCAAAATTAAAGTTTGCGGGCCTGTCAAATTATAACATTCATCTCCAAAATTAATGTCATTTAAATTTCGTCCTATCAAATTAGCAAGCACTCTAATTTCTGCTCCAATTTTCTTTTTATCCATGATTCCACCTCTTAATTGTTAGGTCGCTAACATTATATAACATCATCGAAAGATGTCAACTTTTTAGCTCATAAACATTTAATAAAAAAGATGAACCTAGATAGTTTCATCATTTTTATTACCATCAATTAAATTTTGATAAACAAATAAATACCCTAAAAAACACCAGGCCAACGTTGCTGACAATGAATAAATATAAAATACCCCATAATCAGATAAACTTCCAATAAATTCACTTGAAACAATTACGACAAACATTTGGACAATAAAATACACAGCTTTTCCATGACTTCTTTTTAAAACATTACAACACATTACAACACACTTAATAAAAAAAATTACAAATAACACAAACCCAATTATTCCCATCGCTACTAAAGCTTCTAAAAAAACATTATGACTATGAACAACCTGTACTGCCCAATATTCTAAAATATCTGTTTCTTTGCTACCAATCTTTTTAAAATTGTTGGCTCCAATTCCTATTAATGGTTTAGTCTTCCAAACTTCAAACGCAGTTTTTGTTAGCGATATCCTTCCATTTGATACCTCATCAACTATTGTTAATCCTCTATTAAAATCATCTTGATTACCAGATACTAACAAATGCATTGCTTTTTCAAGTTTATCAATTTGAAAACGACTTGTTTCTTCAATTGTGAATTTTTGAAACATTGGTATAGTTTTTATAATTCGTTGCCCAAAAATACTAAAAAAAACAATTATACAGGATAGTAAGGCTATAAATAAAACCTTTTTATATCTAGCATACACTTTCCGTCTAATAAAAAAATAATAAATAACCATTAAAATTATCATCATTAAGATAACTACAGCTGCTCGACATTTTGTTAAAAAAATATATATTAACTGTATTACAATATTGATTGCATACCAAAACTTGTGCTTAAACTTTTCTCTAATTGCAATTAGCGCTAAAACAATCGTAATACACGCTAAAAAAGAGGCTGGATTACTATTAAAATAAACACCACACAAGCGATTTTTAATCATCCCTAAATTCCACCCATTAGCAACATCTGAAAAATTCATTATATACATGCATATAGAAATAAATGATGCCACTCCAACTAAAACACTTACTACAGGAATAATTAGCTTAACTTCATCAACAATATCATTTTTACTCATTGAAGCTCGATTACCAAAAATCAGTACATATATAATCATTTGCATTAAAGCTATTACATAAGAATTAAAATCACTATACTCATTTAAAAAAGTTGCTATTAATAAAATAACACCTTGAACAACCATCAAAAGATTATAATTATTTTTTAACCTAAATTCACCTTTAAATAAATCATAACCAATAATCAATACTGCCCAAATCAATAAAGGTACAAACATATAATTTACATCAATCCCTAAATACCCTAATGCTAATGTATTAATAAACATATATACAATAAAACATAACTTATAATATTTTCGATTAAAAATCATCTTTCTCTATCTCCAATTAATAGTCTTATTATACCCTGATACTTATAAAACAATAAAAGGAGTTTACTATCAAACTCCTAGTGTACTAATCCTTTCAATTCATTATCTGTAATCTTTTTACCTTCCTCAACCTTATTAATTAATTTACGAACCCTTTTAATATGACTATTGAATGGTTTCATTACATCAGATTTTGTTCCATACATTGAATATGTTTCATAACAATCATAATATTCACCTTCAATTTGAACATTAATAATATTCCAATCAGCCATATCATCTAATTGCATCGCTAACAAAGAACGAATCTCACTACTTGTCATATCAGTTTCAAAGGTTCCTTCAAGAGCGGTTAATATTTTATCAAAATTAGTAATAATTTTAGGTGATAAAGCTTTATCAATCAAAGCACTTAATACCTTTTGTTGATTTCTTCCACGAGCAAAATCACCTGCTTTTAAATGCTTACGCTCTCTTACAAAGCACAAAGCTTTGTCTCCATCCATCTCGTTTATTCCCTTTACTATATGATAATTTCCATGTAACGTATCAAATTCTTCATCCGATTCAACTGTTATTCCGCCTAAAGCATCAACAATATTGGTCATCCCACTAAAGTTAGTTCTTACAAAATAATTAATCTCCATATCTAATAAATCTTGAATTGTATTAATTGTTTCTGCAGTACCATAATTACCTGTATGTGTTAATTTATCTAATTCACCATTACTATGTAAATTAATTTCACAATCACGAGGAATACTTGTCATTAAAATTTGTTTAGTCTTAGGGTTTACCGTAACAATTAAATTCACATCACTACGAGAAACTGTATTTAAGCTACCATAAATATCTATTCCTGTAACATATACTGAAAAAGCTTTTTCAGTAACATCTGTTTTTTTAGTTGTGACTTCTAATTTAGCATCATAAGAATAAGATGCAATAATTTTAGTTTCTCCATCAAAATTTTCATGATTTGCCTGAAGTTGATTTCTAAATTGTTCTCCTACAACAATACAATCAACTTCTTTATTATATAAAGCATCAGCCAATTTAATATATGTGTCATATTTAATATATTCTTGTTCCCCAATTTCATTTTCCATATCCGCAAGCGCAGTTGTTAAAGTTTTAGAATCCTTTTCATAACAAACACCAAACTTTTTTTCAGCTAAACTTTTTTTATCAATATCACTATCTTTTAGTGCGATTACAGAAACTACATATTGTTGACCAACTGCATCACTTACTTTATTGATAAAATTATCACTACGAATTAACATTGTACATCCAAATACTAATGTTATACTAAGTAATAAACTAATAATTTTTATAATGACACTTCGTTTACTTGATGTTCCATCTTTAGATTTCTTTTCACCGCTATAAATAATCCCAAAAAAAGCAACTAATAATATTAATAAAGCAATAATTATACCAAATATATATTTCATTGGAATCAATTTTAATTTAAAACAAAAATATATCGTTGCTATAGAAATTATCAATTGAATTCCTAAAATCATGTATTTAGAAGTAATAATTTTGAAAAACTTATTATCCTTCATACTGCCACCTCAATTCGCTCATAGTTTACCCTATAATACCTAAAATAGTACTATCCGTCAAATTATAACCTTAACCAAAAAATAGACTAACCTATCACTACATCAAATTCTTCAAATAACATTAATAATTTTATAGCTTCAAGGTTACTCTTTTCTACAAAACATTTCATCCATCTTAAATAATAACTTATAAATAAAAATATCAGATCCTTGTTAAGAGATTGTACAAAAGCATAGACAAATTCATCTATGCTTCGCAACTATTTTTCTATTTTATCAACTTTGGGATCTATACCAGCTTTATCCAAAACTGCATGAACAACATTGCGTTCACCACTATCACTTCCTCGAGAAGTACAAGTAGATAATGTAATAACTGGATTATTCAATGTTTTATCAAAATCAACTTCGATACTACTAGTTTTTAACATTTCTTCATAAAAAGATTGAATATCTGTAATTGCTGTATTATATAATACACTTTTTTCTGGAATAATATGTGCCGCCACTACTTTATAACGGCTAACTGTACCATCAGGTAAATAAATATATACGTATGGATGCTCATTAGCAAATTCTTGTTTAGTATATGATTTAATATTATTAAACATTGAACCATTATTCATATTATGTCCATAAATAACCGTATTTAAATCAGCAAATGGATTTTGATTTTCACTTGCAATAAAAATAGATCCAGCTCTAAATTCTTTTTTATCAATATCACTATGAATATAAGTATCATTAGTTTCCCCTTGTAAAATTGGATAACTAACTCTTGTATCTGGGATATCTATCCACCCTTTAACATCTGGATTTCTCTTTAAAAGAGCATCAAAATCAATTTTTTTATATGCATCTTCCTCTTCTGTTACCTCAGTCACATAAGTTTCTTCAATCTTTTCATTGCTATCATCCATTTGTTTATATTCTAAAAAAATAGATCCTAAATTATATGCACTATAACAAAAGACACAAATACATATTAATAATACAATTCTTCGTAATAAATCCTTAAAATCAGTTGGTTTAATTTTTTCAATCAAACTCTTTTTATCTTTAGCCATTATACATTAAACTTAAACAACATGATGTCTCCATCTTGACCAACATATTGCTTTCCTTCCTGTCGAATCTTACCAGCTTCCTTTAACGCATGTTCACTGCCATATTCAACTAAATCATCAAAACTATATGTCTCTGCTTTAATAAACCCTCTTTGAAAATCACTATGAATGATTCCCGCCATCTCAGGAGCTGTCATTCCTTCTTTAAAAGTCCAAGCTCTAACTTCTTGTACCCCTGCTGTAAAATAAGTTCTTAGCCCTAGCAATTTATATGCTTCCTTAATTAATTTATCAAGTCCACTTTCTTCAATTCCAAGTTCTTGTAAAAACATATCTTTTTCAGCTTTTTCCATTCCTACTAATTCACTTTCAATTTTTGCACAAATCGGTACTACATCAGCCCCCTCATTAGTTGCAAATTCAACAACTTTAACATAATGAGGATTACTATTTGGATCTTCTAAATCTTCTTCTCCAAGATTAGCAACATATATAATTGGTTTCATCGTAAGTAGTGTATATTGTTTTACAATAGCTATTTCTTCCTTTGAAAAATCAATTATTCTTGCTGGTTGATTTGCTTCAAGTGTTGCTTTTAATTTTTCTAAAATTGCAATTTCAATTTTAGCATCTTTATCACCAGATTGTGCTTTTTTACCTAAACGTCCGATTCTTCTTTCCACTGTTTCTAAATCTGCAAAAATTAATTCTAAATTAATAGTTTCAATATCTCTAATTGGATCAACATCACCATCTACATGAGTAACATCTTTATCTCTAAAGCATCTCACTACTTCACAAATCGCATCAGTTTCTCTAATATTACCTAAAAATTTATTTCCTAAACCTTCACCTCTACTTGCCCCTTTTACAAGACCAGCAATATCAGTAAAACCAAAAGTTGTTGGAACTGTTTTTTTTGGTTCAATTAATTCTGTTAATTTTTCTAATCGATAATCAGGTACTTCTACCACTCCTACATTGGGATCAATTGTTGCAAACGGATAGTTTGCTGCTTCTACTTGTGCATTTGTTATTGCATTAAATAACGTCGACTTGCCAACATTTGGCAATCCTACAATACCTGCTGTTAATGCCATTTATATCACTCCATTCATATGCTCTTATATTCTACATTAATCTACTATAAAAAAGCAAGTTTGTTTACTTAGTTTCCTCTTTTTTACATAATTACTCATTAATAAATCTTATAAATAATATTTTAAAATAAAATTTATTCCTATATAATAAAATTATATATTTTATCTTATAGAACTAAGGAGAATTTATGGAAACTTTTTACCAAACAATATTAACATATCTTCACAATCACTCGAATTTAAAAAAATTAGTGATTATATTAGCTAAATATGTCCCGATAATTACTTTTATTGTCTATCCTAGTCTAATCATTTATTTATTTTTCACAAAAAGTCATTTACTCTTAGAAACTATATTACGCCCACTAAGTGCCTTTATCCTTGTTACCCTAATTAGAAAAATAATCAATCGTAAGCGACCTTACGAAACTATGAATATTATTCCCCTAAGTAAACATAAACATGGTGAATCATTTCCTAGTCGGCATACTGTTAGTGCTTTTGCAATTGCCTTTGCCTGTTTAAACGTAAATATGACATTAGGTGGTTTTATGATTATTTTAGCAATTATAATTGCTTTTACAAGAATACTTTATGGTGTACACTATTTAAGTGATGTTATTAGTGCAATAATTATTGCATCAATAATTGCTTTAATCAAAATATAAAAAATAGAAAGTTTAAATATTGAATTGTATTTATCATAGATAATATTATCTATGATAAGTTCTTCCGTAACTCCCTTGGTAAAATTTTGAAAATATAATGTGATAAGATTATTTTTTAATAGCCCAAAGTTACAAGAAATAATACAAATGTACATTTATGTATTTCAATTTTACAAACATCATCAACTATAGATAAATTAAAATTAATAGAAAGGACAAGCTATATTATAAATGACTTAAAAATGTCATTTATAATATACTAAAAAACACAATGAAACATAATTTAAATATTTGGAAAGAATTATATGATGTAATTAATCAATGGAAAATAACTAAACCATGGCAACAGTTTTGGAGTGATAACTGGATTCAAATAAATTTACCTGATGGAAATACTTATTATTGTTCTATTATGGGTAAAATTGGTGATTGTATTGGTTTATCTGTTTATCAAAACAATGATGGCTTATGTGATTTAGAATCACTATTGATTGAGCAAATAGATTCTAGTGTTACAAAATATCTAATGTATGATCAAAACTGTTTAGTTTTTTATTTAGGGAATCGTGTTGAAGTTCCTAAACAACAAAAAGAAATCATTAAAGCGTTAGGTTTAAAATATCGTGGTAATGGAAATTGGCCATATTTTCTATCTTATAAAAAACGTTTCATCCCTTATCATATCAATGATGATCAAGCTCAAATTTTAGTTCAAATAATGCAACAATTACTAGACATTACTAGTTTATATAATAAAAAAGAAATCGATGTTAAATTCGATGAAGATGAAATAATAAATGCCTATCAAAAAGATAAGCAATGGTATTATGAACCAATCATTATTCCTCAATTAGATAAATTTATAAGTATTGAAATGTCAAACGAAAATGAAAAACAAAAAATTATTAACCAGCATCATAATGATAATAACTTAATTATGGATTTGATTTATCTAAATAATCCAATTAATGATAAAAATTACAATCGTCCGATTAATCCTTTATTATTTATTGTTCTTGATGAAACATCTCAAATGATTATTTATAATCACATATTATCTCCAGAAGATGATGAAATTACAGTCGTCTTAACTTTTTTATGTAGCTATATTCTAGAAAATGGTATCCCACAAACAATCTTTATTCGTAATCCTAGTGTTTGGTGTGCTATTGAAGATTTATGCAGATGTTGTAAAATTAACTTACAATTTACCCCATTATCAATGATTGATTATATCGTAAATGATATAAAATCAATGTTCTAAAATAAATATCCACCGGCCTAGCCGGTGGTTTTACTTATGCGGGCATAGCCCTGCTCCCAAAGCGCATGTCTGAAGACATTCCTTATGCCTTACGGCTA